>CAJQNF010000130.1 GCA_905479625.1 uncultured Flavobacteriaceae bacterium
GCTCTAATTCTAAACCGAACCCTGAACCGGTCATCTCGATAAGTTCCATTCGATTTTCGTGAATTCCAGTCCTGTTCGAATCTTAATTTGGCATCAGCTGTAAACCTGAGCTTTTTTTGCTTGGGAGATTCCTGAGCGTATAAACCCAGAAAAGACCAATGCATGATTAAAATACAAAATATCAGGTGGTTCAAATGAATTTTCATCGATGACAGTACACTAATTAACTAATAACAAACTTAAATCAATAAAAGTCGAATGCCGATGATAAATATCATGGGTGGGTGAATGATTAAATGATGATAAATCTGCCTGCTGATTCTTGAGTGCATGTTGACCTTTTCAGTTTCGAGACATAACAAGTCACCCCCTGACTTAAGTCAGGGGGCAACTTGTCAACTTGTTAAATCAAAAAAAGACAAGCTGAGTTAAGCTTGTCTTTTATAATTCAATTCCTGATTGAGCTTATGAGATCATCAATCAGTCTCAGGAATACTTATGGTAACATTTTTTACAAAACCTGTAAATTCGGAATCGTCAACATCTTTAAAAACTTTATCCGCAACTTGTGTGGCATCGTCTAAACCAACATCTGCCGTTTCATCAGCAGAAAAAACTGCAGGTTGTGTCTTTTCAACCCTACCTTCAGCAACCAGATCTCCATCAACAAATAACTTGGCCAGGCCACCTTTACCCGTGCCTCCACCATCATATACAAATTCCATTTTTATTTCAGCATTAGGATTACTAATTGCTTTTGATGCTTCAATGGTATAGCGATGTAATCCAAAATAGTTATAGGTATAACCAGGCTTTCCGTTATTCATATAGAGCGCCCAACCTCCAAATTTACCACCTTGACAAAGAATGATTCCTCTATCATTTCCTTTCAAATTTACTTTGGCTACTATTGTTTTAGAAGTGTTTTTTACATTCAAAAAAGTGTTTTCTAATATCCCATCCATACCATCTGCAAGTGTCAAGGATTTTCTATCTCCCATCAAATCAGGACGACCGGCAATGGCAGCATTAAAACGTTCATACAATCTATCGTCAAGCGGATATACATTATTTGCAATAGCCTCTTTTTCAAATAAATCTTGCATTTCTTTTACTTTTTCAGGATTATCAGCTGCAAGATTAGTAGTTAAACTAAAATCTTCGTTTACGTTATATAGTTCCCATTCTTCATCCTGGAATGCATTTCTTGGTTTTCCTACCCAAGGCACCATATGCACAACTCGCGCCAGCCAACCATCATGATATATGGCTCGGTTACCAAACATTTCAAAATATTGAACTTTATGACGATCTTCTGCTGCTGCATCTTTAGCGGCATACAACATGCTTACTCCGTCCATCGGTATTTGCGTTACACCGTTAATCGTTTTAGGCGCTGGCAACTGAGTAGCTTCTAAAATAGTTGACGCTACATCATTGACATGGTGAAATTGACTGCGAATTTCTCCTTTGGCACTAATACCTGCAGGCCAATGCATCACCATAGCATTTCGTGTTCCTCCAAAATCAGCGGCCATTTGTTTTGTCCATTTAAATGGCGCATCAGTAGCTACAGCCCAAGCCGCAGACATATGAGGGAAAGAATTTGGACCACCCCAATCATCTGCATGTTCAAGCATGCTCTCTATACTTTCTTCATCGAAAATACCATTTAAGTGCACTAACTCGTTATAAGTTCCTTCTAATCCTCCCTCTGCACTAGAACCGTTATCACCCATTATATAAATGAACAATGTATTATCTAATTCACCTACTTCGTCTATAGCATCAACCATCCTTCCAACTTCATTGTCGGTATGTTCCATAAACCCAGCAAAAGTTTCCATCTGCAAAGCGAATAATTGCTTTTCATCATTACCTAAACTTTCCCAGTCCTTAATATCGCTAGGCATAGGAGCCAGTTTTGTGTTTTGTGGAATAATGCCCATTTCTTTTTGTTGAGCAAAAGTTTCTTCTCTTAATTTTTGCCAACCCGCATCAAATTTCCCATTGTACTTTTCTATCCATTCTTTTGGAGCATGATGAGGAGCGTGTACCGCACCTGGCGCATAATACACCATAAAAGGTTTTTCCGGGGTCATTGCTTTCTGAAACTTGATCCACTTGATGGCTTCATTGGTCATATCAGTAGTAAAGTGATAGTCTAGATTATCTTTTTTATGAACCTTGGTTACCCCATCAAAAATAACAGGATCCCACTGATTGGTTTCACCACCTATAAAACCATAAAACTTATCGAACCCAGAGTTTGTAGGCCAGCGAAAGTAAGGACCCGAAACAGAAACCTCCCACGTAGCAGTCTCATGCCATTTACCAAAAGCGGCAGTACTATAACCGTTTTGGCGCAGTGTTTCAGCCACGTATTTCGCATTGTCTGGTCTTATACCTTGGTTTCCCGGATAACCAGTTGCAATTTCCATTACAGAACCAACATTTACATTATGGTGATTCCTGCCTGAAAGCAATGACGCTCGAGTAGGTGAACATAATGCAGTGGTGTGAAATTGGTTAAATTTCAAGCCATTGTCTGCAAGGCGATCAAATGTTGGTGTTTCTATTGCTCCACCAAAAGTACTGGTAGCTCCAAAGCCAATATCGTCAATCATAACGATAACAATATTTGGAGCGCCTTCCGGCGCTTTAACTTCAAATCGGTCCGGTTTTTCAACATTTCTGGCATCCATCTCAGTTATAGCTTCAGTTGTTGGTGGCTGAATGGGTAAGACTGTTCGATCTAATTCACCGAGTACTTGAGTAGAAGCAGATGTATCATTTTCACTTTTTTGACATCCTAATGCCATTGTCAATAAAAATATAAATCCAATCTTTAACAGTTGATTTTTCATGGTAATTGAGGGTTTAATTAATCATATAAATTTACATAACAAATCAAAAACAAGCTAAATAAATTCATTTTTTCAAGTAAAATGGTTCGAATCCTTATCCAAGCAAGCTTGGATAAGGATTCTTCAAACTAAAAACATCCGCCAATTGGCGGATGGTTTTTCATCTGTGACCCCGTTGAGGTCACCTAAATAAGACGAGAACCCAATAAAATAAAGGTTATATTTTTTTATTAGTCCGTATTGTGCCCCAAAAATCCAAAAACCATCTAAATAGTAAGGTTTTCCCTTACCAAAAAGTCAATATCAGTTTCAAACTTTGGCTTATGGTAGAAATGAAAGGATTGACAAGAGAGCAGATTATGAAAATTTACTATACTTCAACTTCTGAGTTTAGACAATGGAAGCGTGATAATGCTCATTGGTTGTGGGAGAATAAAAAACCCGAATGAGTGTACTATTTCTCTTTTTTAGAATAATACAAGCCAACAACTACAAGGGCAAGTCCAATAGTCATCGTTGTTAAAAGTGTTGAAGAATTACTGAAAAAATATTGAATAGCGTTTGTGATTATTATTAAAAACCCTGCAATAATGAATACATATCCTATTGTTTTATCATTGATTTTTTTCATACTATCAAAGGTAGGATGACACAAACTATTAAACCTTGAGAATTATCAACTCATTGAAATTTATCCTGTTGAGCATATGTCCAATCGGAAGTATTGGAATATGGAGTTAGATGAAATGATTGAGGAATTAGGGGATTAAATCTTCCTCTTAACCATCAGTAGCAATGAACTATACACTTAGTTAGCCTTTCGTTATTTAATTTCCTGATTAATAAGTTCAATGAGATCTTTACACTTAGATTTCATTCCTTCCAATTGATTATTCATAAATGAAAATTCATACGATGCCATTACAAATCCATTTTTTTGGCTTAGGTCTTTCAGCATTAATTCAAAATTTGCTCTAGGAAGCTCTACATCTTCACCCGCTTGACCCTTACTTACCTGATAAGTGTATTTTTTAACTATTGGATTTAGATCTAAAACTTTATAGGACGGCTCATATAATAATACTTCGGCATCATAGCGAAAATGCTCTTCTTCGTATTTTAATTTTTTATAAAGTGTTTCGAGATTTAATAAAGTGTTCTTTATAGAATCATTAGAAATTAATGCAAGATTTCCAGAGTTGGTCAATTCTTGAAAAGTATTGTTGATCTGATAGAATTTTCGCCAAGTATAAATGTTAACGATATTCCTATTAAACTCATCTAGATCTTTTAATGGCTTCCCTTCAAAATGTTCTATCACTTTATTGGCTGATACTATACGCCTTGATCTAATATCGATATAATCTTGTATTTCGTTGATATTAAGTTGTAGGTCACTTTTAATATTGTTGAGATAATGCAACTCTTTTTCTCTGGACTTTCGGGTTTCGTTATTGTTGTTAATCTGTAAAGCAATGAGAATCCCAACAACCACAAGTACTATCTCACCAATAGCATATCTCATATACTTTAAAGGTCTGTTGTCATCTGCCATTTTTTTACGGATTTTTCTGAAGAAAGGGATCATATCGTTGGTTGTTGATGTTAAATATAGGGAAATGATTGGAGATTGGAGATTGGATATTTTTGATTTAAGTAATGGAATATCGAACCTGCCTGCCGGCAGGCAGGTACCGAACAAGGAATTTCGAATGTCGAAGTTTCTAGTTAACAAGAATGTTTCTTTGTATCGAATCTTTTACGTCAGTGTAGTTTGAAAAGCGCGTTAAGAATT
>CAJQNF010000131.1 GCA_905479625.1 uncultured Flavobacteriaceae bacterium
TTCTATAGTCAGATCCATTGCAGCTATGGTTCCCCATGTATCGTTAAGGTTAGGACACATGATTGGTCCTGATAAACCAGTGCCTCTTGGGTCGAATACAATTATAGTTCTATTCGGAGGAATCCAACTCCGTAATTTAAAAACGGGTCCTCCCTCAATAGCTGCGGCTTTTAGGGGACCAATTCCTGGACCTCCAGGTAAAATAACTACCGGGTCTGGAGTTGGTTTCTCGGGACTGATAACTGTGAATGCTATTGCTAATATTCTGCTACTCTTCTTATCTCTGGATTCAGGAACTAAAAGTTTACCGCACCAAATACTGTCAGCTTCAATCTTTTCAATATTAAAGGGACAATCGCATTTTTCTATTTCAATTGCTTGAGCATATGAATTGAAAATGGATAAGACCAAAAAAACTATTGATATGGTAGTTTTTAATTTCATTCAAATGGTTTACAACGTTGTTGTGTATGGTTTGTTGCGTGGTTAAGCACCTAATTTAGCAAATAAATCACAAATAGAATATTCCGCAGGGCACGAGCGTAGCGAACTGGCGTAGCAATGTTCGTAAGTCGGCAGTGACCGAGCAATTGATTATACACGGTGTTGTGCTTTCGTTAATTTTTTAATTCTTCTTCTATTAAATTTATTGTTTACTTAATTTGAATTTCATTATCAATTAGGCTGATCACTTTTTTAATTTTTCCTTCAAGATCTGATAGTTGATAAACTGTGGCCTGATCTGAACCTTTAGTTCTGAATAAAATTATTTTAAACTTTTCACTCTCGAGTAATAATTTTGGTGCTATCGGAGTATACATTTCGTTTTCATTTAATTTAAAATTATCGAACAAAAAAGGCCTATTAAAATCTCTTAAATTGGAAAAACTATTTTTCTCAAGTCTTAATTTTAAGTTTACATAATCAGAATCATAAATTTGAATAATTCCATACTTGATGGAATCATTCTTTATAATATCTATCCCTTTGCTTTCAAGTGCCTTGTAGGCCGTATAACTAGGTCTAAACGTCTCACCTCCTGCTATAAATATAAAGTTAATCGAATCATTTAATTCTTTCCCAGTTTTAATAGTTTCCAATAGATCAATTGCGAGGTCTCTTCGAGATATCGCACGATTTTTCATTGAGTGAAATGCATTGTTGAGGTCATAAATAAGAGCGCTTTTTACTTCTTTAAGAATATCAATTTCTTCTTGCCTTTGTTTTCGGCCTTCATTCCAGTTGTTAATTTGTAATGCGATTAAGATTCCAATAACTACGAGTATGATTTCTCCAATAGCATAAAGCAGATATTTACTGACTTTATTCTCTTTTATCATTTTTTGTCTAATTTTTCTAAAGAATTTTATCATTGGTTAGCGGTTGGTCATAATGAAGCACAACGGTCTCGGCTATGAGTAGTTGCGTGGGTTAGCACTTAACTTTGCAAGCCTGCCTGCCGGCAGGCAGGTACATACAGAACTGGAAATTCCTGCGGAATTTCCAAAGTAGGCGAGAATAAGCAATTACTTATAGCCATTGTTAGGCACTGGTTTTTAATTCATTCCTTTTGCTCCAATAGTATATTGCAAAACCAATTGCGACAATTGGTAGTACAATTCCAAATTCGTCTATATAATAAGCTGTATTACCTGTGTCTTCTGTCAAAGGGGTGAAAATACTTTGAATAAATAGATTATGACTTCCATGAAGTATTACAGCAGTCCATAAGCTTCCAGATTTCATACGAAACCATGTGTAAATGAAACTTATGCTGATAACTAATACCATGAAACATGGCATAGCAAACCAAGATGGTGTTCCACTATTATAATCAGCAAATAATAAAATTGGTAAATGCCAAACTCCCCAAATAAGTCCTGTAATTAAAGACGTTTTTGTAAATCCTTGACTTTTATATAATTCAGGAACCAAAAATCCACGCCAACCAATTTCTTCTCCTAGAGCACTAGACATACTACTAATTGCTCCAAAAACTCCAACAAGAATAAAGTAAAATAATATGCTAAATCCAGAGCCAATTTCACCAAGTCCAAAAGATTCTGTTATCCAATTTACCGTTTCTCCATTATAAAATTTTCCCCAGCCAAAACTCCAAATAATTATATAGGCAATAAATGCATAAAGTAAAGGAATCAAATAACTTCTAATTTGATATTTTGTCTTTCCCCATTTCCAGCCTAGGTCAGAAATATTTCTCTTTAAAATTTTCATTGTAATCAAGGCAGAAATTCCTGGACACCACATAAGTCCCATAACATATTGTCCAGCACCTCCGCCTAATTTTCCAGAATATATTATTAGGAAATAAAAAATTGCACTTAAAGCAAAAGTTATGGAAAGGAATATTCCAATAGGCTTAAACTTATTATCGATTTGATTGTCCATATTTAATTGGGTTAGTTTATGTCAACTTGTGCCTAACGGTTAGGGTATGGTTAGTTACGGAAAATCAGTTAGGATTTTCCGACATAAGACGAAGTTAATTAATTCAAGTGAATTCCTGCGAAGGAATTCCGTAGTAATTAATTATACACTTTGTTAGGCATAGTTTTTATTCCGTCGTTTGTTTAAATTCCTTTTCTTCTTTCACAAAATATTTGACATATAAAAGGACAAGAATTGGTACTATAACCAAACCACTTACGAAATTCAGCAATGAAGTCCAACCAGTTAATTCAATTCCGCCTTTTGAAATCAGCACCAATTCGCCCAATGGGCCTTTTGAAAATAATGTATTATAAATAAAATTCCAGCCCAAATGAAGTCCGAAAGGTAGCATTATGGATTTGGTTTTAGAAAAAGCCCAAGCCCAAGCATAACCCATTAATCCAGTTCCGATAAAAACCAAAACCATAGCCATTATATTTCCTAAAACTCCATATGAGAACCAATGGTAAATTCCGAATGCAATTGCGGAAATCAATATACTTTTTTTTGAACCTATTTTTTTGATGAGAATATATAATAATGCTCCACGAAAAATCAGTTCTTCTGTAAGTACTGATTTAAAATCCCACCAGAATGATTTTAAAATAATTCCGTTCGTAATCTTCTCATTCAAAATCCAAGTCGATGATTTTAGATAAGCTTCTAAATACTGAACTAGGACACAAAGTATTCCAGTGATTAAAATCCCGATTGAGAACTGTTTTAGTCTTTTTGGTATTGGCAGAAAACCTAATGCTAAAATATTTTCCTTTTCAATAATGTATAGAAGTAACCAAGAAACGGCAATTGTGACTAAAATTCCTATCATTTACTTGGTTGGTTTTGAATTATGCCTAACGTGTTTGTGTATGATTAGTTGTGGATTGATTTAACTATACTTTCTTTTCTCACTCTTACTCTTTGACTTGCTCTAACTTCGGTATAACTCTTAACCACAATTAATTATACACGTTGTTGTAGCACGTTTTATTATTTATTTCTATTAAGGATACTAACTATTAGTTTTTTTACAGTTTCCATTTCTTCTGGCTTACTGGCTGCCACAAACAGAGTTACACTTGCCAGAGCTTCATTACTGATTATTGGTATTCCAATTTCATTGGTAAGTAAACAGTTTTTTTCAAGGAACATTAGAAAACAAGCGGCGGCAATTCTCTTATTGCCGTCTGCGAAAGCATGATTTTTTGTTATTAAGTACAATAATGTTGCTGCCTTTTTCTCAATACTTGGATAAAAATCATTTTCGTCAAAGCCTTTTGAGATCTGAGAAATTGCACTTTCAAACCCTTGATCCTTTTCTAACCCAAATAGCTTAGAATCAAACCCCTCCTTCATTTGATCGATAAGCAGTTGATAATCTGTTTTTGTCGGATAGCTTGTTGGGCCCTTGGACAACCCTATTGAATCGAGTCTTTCATGATCGTAATCGTCCAAGAGGGTAAGGCCTTTTGCAAATTGCGACAACCATTCAAATCCTTGCTCTTGGGCCTTATCTTCAATGGCCCTACCTAGTATTCGAATCCCTGACCTTAGAATTTGGATTTCTTGGTTTGTTTGCTCTAAGCGCTTCTGATTAATCGTATATCCTTGGATCAAATAATCCTTCAATCTCTGACTCGCCCATTGTCGGAATTGGGTGCCTCGCATCGATTTGACCCTATACCCAACTGAAATGATAACATCTAAATTATAGTAGGTGGCTTTCTTTCTCTGTGTTTTCCCTTCTATTGCTCCATGTTGAGTGGTATGTGCAAAATCTGCACATACCACTTCTTCTAACAATTCACCTTCCTTGAAAATATTTCTAATATGTCGACCAATAACCGTTCTATCTCGTTCGAATAATTGACTCAGTTGTTCTTGATTCAGCCATACAGTTTCATTATCAAATGTTACTGTTACCTCTGCTAACCCATCTGAACTTTGGAAGATTTCTATATCACTATTATTACTCATTTTTTATGCAATTCTGACTAAAAGTTAAATTTAGTATAATTTACTTACATAAATTTAATTCGCAAGCTCAAGAGATTAATAGAATTATATTATTTCGGGAATGTGCTACGTGGTGTGTATGATTAGTTGTGGATTGATTTAACTTTACTTTCTCTTCTCACTCCTACTCTTTCACTTACTCTAACTTTGGTATAACTCATAACCACAATTAATTATACACGTTGTTGCCCATAGTACTTTTATCTTAAGCTATTTCAATATTCAAATGCTTACCAAGTCCTAATTCGATCAGTTTGTAGTAAGTGGACATTTGAATATCGCTTAATCCACGTTCTATTCGAGATATGTAGCTTTTTTTTGTTCCGGTTCTTTCTGCAAGCTGCTCTTGAGTTAAGTTCGCTTCCTTACGAGCTTCTTTAAGCATTGCGCCCAACCGAAAAGCAAGAGAATCTGCGTCATACTTATCACGCTTTTCAGTTCCTTTTTTTCCATATGTTTTAACGAGGATGTCCTCAAAATCAGTTACATTCTTCATATCAGTCCTTTTTATCTTTTAAATATTGTTTTTTCAGTTTCTCAGCAAGTTTGATTTCCTTTCTTGGTGTTTTTTGAGTTTTCTTTACAAAACAATTTGCGAGTACAACTAAATTGCCTTGATCGAAAAAGCACAGAATTCTTATGTTTTTAAAAGTAGTAATCACACGTACTTCGTAAATTCCGTCTGTATTTTCAAGATATTTTAAAAACTTTTTTGGGACTTGTCTTTCAAATCGAACCAGATCCAAAACATATCCTATCTTTTCTTGAACTTTAGCGTCTTGAGCTTTATAAAAGTCAATGAAATATTCTTTATATACAATTACTTTCCTTACCAAGAGACAAAGTTAACTAATTAGTATACTAATATAAGATAAAATTTACAAAATTTGATGAAAAAACAGATTTTCTGTATTATGGGCAACGGTCTAGTGTATGATTTCGTAGAGTGTTTAAGCACTAAAGTTAGCAAATAAATCACAGATAGAAAGTCCGCGAGGACTTTCGTAAGTAAGCTCTAACTAGCAATGAATTATACACATTGTTGTGCTTTCGTTATTTTTTTAGTAGGTCTTTTAATTTTTTTGTTATAGATTCATTAAGTTCAATTAATTCTTTATACCAGTCAGATTCATTCTCTGATGCAGATTTCATAGAATTCAAATAACCTTTTAAACCTTCCAAGGTATAACCTCGGTTTCGAGTAACGAATTCTTCGAAATTCGAATAGCTATTGTTTATATATACATTTTCAAACCGAATAACATATTCAACATCAGCATAGTATTTAGAAATACTATTTTGTAAGTCAATATTCTGGTATAATTCTAAATCATTATTTGAAGACATTGTCTTAAATGTGGCATTATTTACTTTTATGGATTTTATCGTAAGAATACCTCTATCACTATAATCTTCTATAAAATCTTGTACTGGTTCTGATAGACTATCAATGATTGAAACTTTAGTGGAATCAAATACCATACACTCAATTAAACGCTTTTTATCTAATTCTAGGTCATTTAAGAGTGATTGAGTATATAAATTAAGGCGTTTACTATCAATTCTATTCTCATTCCAAGTATTGATTTGAAGTGCTAATAAAATTCCAATAACTACAAGAATGATTTCTCCAATTGCATATTTCAAGTACTTTCCAGTTTTATTTTCCATAAGCAAGTTTTGTCTAATTTTTCTAAAGAATTTTATCATTGGTTAATGGTTTGTCATAATGAAGCACAACGTATTGGGTATGAGCAGTAGCTCTCCCCTAGTGTTGATTTTATTTTAATTGTTTCTTTCTAATGTGATTTTCCTTTCGAAGACGAATTGAAGCTATTGGTCATACCCGTTGTTGTGCCCAGTTATTTTAAGAGATAAATTGTTTTATTCTTTTCTCCTATTTTTTCAAATAAATTTAATTCCACACCTTTTTTTAAATCTCTACTCGCAGTAGCTGAAGAAATATCTTTAAAAATATTCATA
>CAJQNF010000132.1 GCA_905479625.1 uncultured Flavobacteriaceae bacterium
CCTTTTGTCTAAACCTGCATATTGCAGCATCAGTGGCGCTTTGATCTGATCGATATTTTCTTTAGGTTGGCCTCCGTAAAAAGGAACAGCTGCAGACAAAGAAGATAGGTTAACCGCCATCATATTCGAAATCCACCCGCCGAAGCAGAAACCGACAACCCCTACTTTTCCATTGCAGTCAGGATGTGCCTTAAGATATTCAAAAGCAGCCATAAAATCTTCCAGCATTTCATTTCTATCGCGTTTTCTTTGTAATTCTCTTCCATCATCATCATTTCCCGGATAACCCCCAAGTGGACTGAGGGCATCTGGCGCAATCGTAATAAAACCTTCCAGGGCTGCAATTCTTGCTGTGTCTTCGATATAAGGATTAAGCCCTCTGTTTTCATGTACTACAACGATTCCTCCCAATTTCCCTTTTGTTTTAGCAGGCTTCGACAATAAGGCTTTGATACTGCCACCACCTTTGGCGGAATCATAATTGATATAGTCAGATTCCAGTCTTGGATCATTGGATTGTACTTGAATGGAGTTGATATAGTCCGGCATCATAAAGCTCATTAAAGACGAAACTGTTAAACCTCCAACGGCATACGTGGATAACTTTTTTACAAAGTCGCGTCTTTGAATTTTGTTATGGGCATAGTCATCGTATAGATCGAATACTTCTTGCTTCAAATCATCTTTCTTGAGTTTTTTCATGTTGAGTCGTATTAATGTTAATTTTTGAATTGTTGATTTCTTGAGATAAAAAGAAATTAATCAGTTGTTTACAAGCGAGTTTCGTAAATATAAGAAAAATAACAATTGATTTATTTTATATAGTAATACGAGGGATACCAATCTGAGTGAAAGGAGTTGTTTTAAAGTCTGCTTGGTTTAAATAAAATGTATTATTTTAAAAGATTAATTCGATTATGGTTAACTCAATTCTAAATAAAGCTTTTAAAAACGCTAAGAAAGTATCATTTTCAAAAGATATAAAGCTCGTTTTTTTTAGTGATCTCCATAAGGGAGACAATAGCTATGCAGATGATTTTCGAAATAATATTAGGATTTATAGCCACGCATTGACAAGTTATTATGATGCGGGCTTTACATATATTGAATTAGGAGATGGTATCGAACTATGGGAAAATAAGTCGTTCAGACCTATTTTTAAATCTTATAAGCCCATATTTGAGCTGCTCGAAAAATTTCATAGACAAAAAAGACTTTTTCTTTTATGGGGTAACCATGACATGGAGTTTCGAGATCCAATCATGGTTGAAAAGGTGTTGCGAACTTTTTTTACACCAAAAAACATCAAAGACAAAGAAGCATTTTTTGACCTGGAATATTATGAAAGTTTATTGTTGGAATTTGAAAACTCTAATCGATCAATTTTTGCTATTCACGGGCACCAGGCGGATTATATGAATTATAGGCACTGGAAATTCAATAGGTTCTTTGTGCGATATTTTTGGAAATATATGCAAAAATGGTTTGGAATTCGCGATCCGACAAGTCCTGCAAAAAATTATAAAGAGTTGATAAAAGTTGAAAGGAAGCTGAGCCAATGGATCGTCAACAATAACCAACAAATGGTTATTTGCGGTCATACGCATCGTCCTCGGTTTCCTGATCCCGGGGATATACCTTTGTTTAACGATGGTAGCTGTGTACATCCCAGTTCTGTTATAGGTATTGAAATAGAAAATTTTCATATTTCATTGGTTAGATGGCATCAAGACTCGGCAGAAAAGTCAGATAAGAGGGTTTCAAAAACTATTTTGGAAGGCCCGGTGTCATTAGATAAGTATCTCTAGGTTTTACGCAATGATAAGATACTGATCAAATTTAACTTTAAAATCAGACATGCTGTGTCGCCTTAAATACCTTAAATGATAGTTATCTTTGAGTATTGGTTGATGAAACATAAAGTAAATAAGTTCACAAGTATGTGAGACCTTCCCTAAAAAGAAACATAAGCCAACAATAAGTACGACAGCAGTAAAGTAGATGAGCTAGGTTCTATTGGATCCGGAACGACTTAAAAAAGAAACACTCCCCTATATGCTAGCAGAGTGTTTTTTTTTACTCATTGTCTGATGTTTTTTTTGGTAGGATAAATCCTGAGTCCCTCCAAAATCAGCTTCAATTCAGTGTATAAGGGATCTAAACAGATCTTCCTTCTTCAAAATTGACTTTTTCCATTAATTTACCAGCTTCGGAATAGGTTTCAAATGTTCCGTCTTTTTTGTCATTTTTAAAATAACCGGAAATTTTAAGTTGGCCATTTTCATAATATTCTTGATAAGGTCCTTCTCTTTTATCATGACTCCAGGTTAAAGAAATTTTTAGTTTCCCATTCTCAAAATATTCTTCAACGGCCCCTTCTAGCTGACCATTTTCATAGTAGCCCTTTCTCCATGATTTGCCACTTCTATAGAAAGTTTGAAAATTCCCATCTTTTTCATTAAACAAGTATTGTGCCTTTACTTCAAGTTCGCCATCATCATAGTATTTCTCATAAGGGCCATCTTTTTCGCCGTCTTTCCAAGTAATTTTTTGGTCAACTTGGCCATTCCGATAATATGTAGCACTTGGTCCATGCTCTATTCCATTGAGCATCGTCCATTCACTTTTTAAAGTGCCATCCGTATAGTTTTCAAAGGCAACCCCTGTAAATTTATTATCGTCGAGCATAAATATACCATTATCCAATTTGAAATTAGACTTTTCAACTCGAACCTCTTTTTGACAGCTTCCTGCGATCAATATAAGTCCAAAGGTTAAAACATATAAGATTCTTTTCATATCCTGTAAATTTTATAATTAATAGAGTGATTTACACATCAAATTTCGATTCAAATGTAAATAATTCTGATTGATCCAAGAGGTTTTTTAATTGAAAATTCCTTTCGTTTAGTCTAAAATTATTTGATAAAAAGCGATGGGCTTTAAAGCTTTTATTTTTTTACTGTAATAGGCAATTACTTCCACGTTCTTTGTAAAAATGAAATAAAATTCTTGTGCATAATATTTTCAATATCACTTTGTGAATACCCCTTTTTCTTTAATTTTTCCGGAATACTTTGCAGGTCTGCGATCGTATCCAGATCAGCAGGGCTTTGCTCTTTGCCAAAAGCGCCATCCAGATCAGTGCCAATACCAACATGTTCCGCGTTGCCTGCAAGTTGACAAATGTGATCAATATTATTGACCATAAGGTCAAGCGTTACGCCCATAGATTCAGGTGTTGAAGTTCCTCTTACCCAATTTGGTACCATCATCCAGGCATCGAGTGCAATCCCAATCACTGCTTTTCGATCGATAAGTTCTGTTATTTGCTCATCCGCAAACTGCCTGTTGTGGTTGACAAATTTTCTGCAATTGTTGTGGCTGGCCCAAACTGGTCCGTCATATACCTTCATAGTTTCCCAAAAACTCTGGTCGCAGAGATGCGTGGCATCAAGGATAAGACCTAATGAAGCTATTTTTTTTAATAGCTCTTTTCCTTTATGGCCAATACCGCCAACGGAATCGGTACCATGCGCATAGGTACCAGGACCATAATGAGCGGGTCCGATGGCACGCAAGCCTTGTTCCCATGCTCGCTCCAGATGATCTATGGTTACTATTGAATCAGCCCCCTCCAAACTTAAAATATACCCAATTGGGCTGTCTGGTTTTGGATCTTTCCATAAGTCCAAATGCTTTTTGAGGTCTTTTCGATTGCAAATAGATGTCAAATGACCTTCTCTTTCCATCTCTTTATACCAGGCCAATTGACCCTGGGTCTGAGCCCAAGCTTGCTCTGGTGAATTCCAACCGGGAAGCGTGCTGCTCTTTTTTACATAGCGTGCGATTTGGGTGGCAACACATAATCCTATGTTACCTTTGCGCATCGCTTCAAATGATACCGTATTTTTCCCCCTGTCAGGTTTGTCATTCATCCCTTTCTCGCTTTTCCTTAGGTCTTCAACCGTCCAGCGGAGGTCTCTATTCCATTCTAAAGCGTTCATGGAAAGATCAAGATGTGCATCGAAGATCAGCATCGTTTAATTTTTAGGGTTAATTCTAATGTACTTCTCTAGTATATATCGATCCAGTCCGGCAGCCTCAATTTTCTCATGGCCTTGCTGGATAAGTGAATCTCCTTTGATTTCCACCTTAAACGGGAATACATGTCCTCTGTAATCAGGAGCATTTATAAAATCAAGCGTTTCGGCATAGTCCGAACCGTTCAAAGTATAGGTGCCGGCTCCTCCCATAAAATTTTCACTTGTGCCTCTTTCTTGATTAAAAAAGGCAAAATGACTGCCATTGATAATTTTGATGAAATCGGTTTTGCTGAGGTCTTTAATTTGAATAGAATCGTTTTCATTAATGTCAGCGTATACGAGTTTCCAGGAGCCTTCTATAGAATTTTTTGCTGAATTTACTGGAGACTCGGGCGAAGTGACGTCTTTGGTGCAGCTCACTATTAAAATAAGAGTAAATATTTGAATAATAGTTGTTTTCATAATGTTATATTTAGTATTTATTTAACTAATGATCTCGTGCTGAAACACTCCAGAAACCTGTTACTTTTTGATCTTCAACGGTATGAACTCGAGGGTATTTTGATACGGTCGGGCAGATATGAATGGGAATAGCATAGCAAATATCACCAACCTTATAAGCGTCACTTTTATTGCATTTTACTACCAAATGCTCTTCACTTTGCGAGATCTGCTCAAAGTCATGATCTCCTAAAAATTTGACCCTGGGAAGCTTCATTTCAGAAGCCACAGATTTGTGTCCCAGATCAAAGCATAGCAAATCTTTGTCAGGTTTGCTGATAATTCTTGTGAGGAGAACAGCTGCGGGAAGAAATTCGAGGTCCTTATACTGACTTCCGTATCCCTCATCCCATAGTAATGGCGTGCCAGGGCTTAATTCTACCCTTTTTCTTTTTTTGTGGATAGGAAACGTGGGGGTGCCGCCTGCTACAATCGTTGGTACAGGGTAGCCTTCTGATTCAAGTGCTGTTTTTAATTCGATGACCGGTTTAAAATCGGTATCGCATTCAATGGCTCTTTCATCCGGATCAGAAGTGTGAATATGTCCATCATAAACGTGCAGGCCTTTTAAATTAAGTAAAGGTTCCCTGTGAATTGATTTATAAAGAGTTTCAGCGGCTTTATCTGGTTTTATACCGGTTCTGTTCATCCCGTTATTGATGTCTAGCCATACATCTATAATTAAGTTTTTAGCGAGAGCAACTTCCTTGAATTCAGTGAGAGATTGATCATTGTCAATTAGTGTTGAAAACTTTGTTTTTGGATAGGTTTCGATCAAGTGAGTAAAGTTCCCAAGATGAACTGAAACGGGTTGCATGGCTAGTAGTACATCTACTGCGGCTGACTGGGCCAAAAGTTCCGCTTCAGCTAGGGTTGCACATTTGAACTTCAGAATACCCAATTGCAGCTGTATCTGGATGATTTCTGCCATTTTGTGGGTTTTAATATGGGGTCTGAGCCTATCAGGATCTTTTGCTATTTGCAGCATGAGCTCAGCATTGTGCTGTATCCTTTGTGGGTAAACAAGTAGAGCTGGGCTTGAAACCATGTTGGTTTCAGTTAATTCATACCAATGATAATCTTTCATAATATGTTTAGTACAGTTCGAACATGGCTTCTACTTCAACAGGAATTCCATCGGGTAGCATCATACCAACAGCACTGCGGGCTCCAATACCATATTCCTTTCCAAACACTTCCGCCATTAATTCACTAAAGCCGTTCATAACAAGTGGCTGGCGTTGAAAATCAGGGGTGCAATTCACCATGCCAAATACTTTTACAATTCTTTTCACTTTGTCAATGTCGCCAAAATGAGTCAGGATCGTAGACAGCATGGTAAGGCCAACTTGTCTTGCAGCTTTGTAGCCTTCTTCCTGGTTTAAATTCTCTCCAACGCGACCTTGCATCAGAGAGCCATCAAAATTAACCGGTGCCTGACCGGACACATATAAAAAATTGTCAACTACCAGAATCGGTCGATATACGCCAGCTGGTTTAGGTGCAGGAGGGAATTGTAAATTGAGTTCTTTAATTCTTTCAGATACTAATTTGCTCATGAGATTTTGGTTTTATACAAAGAGGTTTAAAATAAGCACACCCGATATACCAATGATGCCTACCATGGTTTCCATGACAGTCCAGGTGCGAAGTGTTTCTTTTACAGACAGGTTAAAATATTCTTTAAATAACCAGAAACCTCCATCATTTACGTGAGAAAGCATCAGGCTTCCTGATCCTATGGCAAGGACCATCAACTCTGGTTTTACACCGGTTCCTGAAACCAAAGGTAAAACGATCCCGGCTGCTGTGAGCCCTGCTACAGTAGCTGAGCCAATGCATACCCTAAGTATGGTGGCGATCAACCAACCTAAAAGCAGTGGTGAAATACTTGAATCTCTAAGTAAATCGCCTAAATAGTCACTCACACCACTGTCAACAAGAATTTGTTTAAGACCACCGGCTCCAGCGATAATTAAGAGCACCATGGTTATACTTGAAACAGAGGTGGCGACAGAGCCCATCACTTCAGGCATTTTCTTGCCTCGTGACAGTCCCAGTGTGTAAATAGCTACTAATACTGATATCAGCATGGCCATGACAGGGTTTCCTATAAAAATGATCAGATTTCTAAGTGGAAAACCAGAAGGTAATATATAATCTAGCACCGTAGAAAGTCCAATTAGGATCACCGGTAGCAGTGCGGTAAAAATACTGACCCCCATTTTTGGCATTTCCTCATCAGTGAGAATTACAGGGTTGTAGAATTCGGGAAGGGGAGTGGCTACTACGTTCTTGATCGTCCTTGAAAAAAGAGGACCGGCTATAACAATGGCTGGTATCGCTACAATGATGCCGTATAGCATGGTTTTCCCTATACTGGCATCAAACATGCCTGTTATGGCTGTTGGTGCCGGATGAGGTGGTAAAAAGCCATGTGTTACTGATAAGGAGGTGAGCATTGGCAGTCCGACATAGATCAAGGGGAGGTTTGTTGCTGCTGCGACTGTAAAAACCAAAGGAATCAGGATCACAAAGCCAACAGTATAAAACATCGGGATGCCGACAATGAAACCGGCCAGAACCACTGCCCATTGAATATACTTAACCCCAAAGCTATCTACCAGCTTAGTTGTTATGCGTTGTGCGGCACCGCTATCTGCAACCAGTTTGCCAAGCATCGCGCCCAAGCCTAGAATCAATACAAGGAAACCAAGAGTGTTGCCTATGCCGGTTTGGATAGATTGGATGACGCTATTGAGTTCCATTCCTTGCAGAATCCCTACAAGAAGGCAAACGATGATGAACGAAAGAAAGGCGTTTAATTTAAATACTGCTATTAATAAGAAAAGTAAGATGATTCCCAGCAGAACAATTAGTAGTGGCATATAAGCAGTTTTAAGAATTGGAATTGATAAAGCTAAAATAAAAATTAAAATCAAGGAAGAGGATATATCTAGACAGAAGGATAAAACTTGTCGACTAATAGCATGATTCATATCGCTTGAAAAGGTGATTTTATTTCTGGATAGTTAGGTCAAAATTTGAGTGATAAAAGCCGAATATTTTATCTTATAATGCGCTAAAATCCATTTTGAACAGAATTTTAACAAGATCATTAACTATGCTAATTTAAAGCTTTAGATAGGCTACATGAATGCATGATTATCAACACTTAATATGCTAACTATAGGGAATATCTATGACAGAAATAAAGCGATTTTATCACTTATTCACTTCATAAATTAGGGAGATTTCCGTGTATTTTCGAAACCTATTAAAAGTAGGCAAGACAGGTATTTTCTGAAAGGGAAAATTGGGATGGTTTTTGGCTAAAGTATGAATTCAAAAACTGCTTAAAAACGTTTATGTTTACTAGAGAAGTCTTAGCTGCTTAAGGTCCGACTTTAATTGAATGGGGTCTATGAATCGTAAAGCATTGATATTCATATCTTTTGCTGCGTTTACATTGTCAATACTGTCGTCAATAAAGAGGCATCTTTCGGGTGAAAGGTCATATCTCTCGAGCGTTGTTTTGTAGATTTTTGAGTAGGGTTTTCTTGTTTTTTCTTCGCCTGATACCACAATGCCTTCGAACTGTTGTAAGAAGCTAAATCGCTGTTTAGCTATAGGGAAAGTCTGGATGCTCCAATTGGTTAATGCATAAAGTTTTACTTCGTTTAATCTATGTAAAGAATTTAAAATCAATACAGTGTCATGAATTTCGCCTTTAATCATTTCCTCCCATCTATCATAAAATGCGGAGATTTCTTTTTTGTATTCAGGGTAGTCATTTACCAACAATTGAGTGGCATCTTCAAAGGTTCTTCCTGCATCCTGTTCCATGTTCCAGTCAGGTGTACAAACTGTAGATAGGAACCAATTCATTTTTTCCGGGTCATCTTTAAAGATCTTGGCATATAAGTATTCCGGATTCCAGTCAATAAGAACCCCACCTAGATCAAAAATAACTGTATCAATTTTAGAATTTCCCATTGTTAAAGTTCATTTTTTGAATTGGTCTTGTCAGAATTTTCCATTAAAAAAGCCTTGATAAAGTTATCAATGTCTCCATTCAACACGGCATCCACATTACCTGTTTCTTCTCCAGTACGCACATCTTTAACCAATTTATAAGGATGCATCACATAATTCCGGATCTGCGAACCAAAATCGATCTTCATTTTACCCGCTTCTATACTATCACGTTTTTCTCGCTGTTTCTGAAGTTCTATTTCATAGAGTTGTGATTTCAACATCTGCATGGCTTTTTCCCTGTTTTCAAGCTGAGAACGAGTTTCAGAGTTAACCACCATAATGCCTGAAGGTTTGTGACGAAGTATTGCTTTGGTTTCAACTTTATTCACATTCTGTCCACCTGCACCCCCTGATCGCGCAAAGTCCCAGGTGATATCGGCTGGATTGATCTCGATCTCTATGGTGTCGTCCGCTAAAGGATAGACATACACCGAAGCAAAAGAGGTGTGCCTTTTTGCATTACTGTCAAAAGGCGATATCCTCACAAGTCTGTGCACCCCATTTTCTCCTTTTAAATAGCCAAAAGCATATTCGCCATCAATTTCGAGCGTCACTGTTTTAATTCCTGCAACATCTCCCTCTTGATAATTGAGTTCTTTTATCTTAAAACCCTGCTTTTCACTCCACATCATGTACATCCGCATCAGCATCTGTGCCCAGTCACAACTTTCTGTACCACCGGCGCCCGCCGTGATTTGAAGAACTGCACTCAGACTGTCTCCTTCCTCAGAAAGCATATTTTTAAATTCAAGAGATTCCAGTAAATTAATTGTTTTGATGTATTGGTCTGTAACGTCCTGATCTGAGGCTTCGTCTTCTTTATAAAAATCAAATAAAACGTTTAAATCTTCTCCATCTGATTTTACCTGATTGTAGTCTTTAACCCATTTCTTTTTACCTCTCAGGATTTTCATGACCTTTTCCGCTTCCCTAGAATTGTTCCAAAAATCCGGATTAGAAGCCTTTTCCTCTTCATTTGAGATCTCGATTAGTTTTTTATCAATGTCAAGATAACCTCTTAAGTTATCTATGCGTTGCATGATGTCTTTTATTTGATCAGATGTAACCATGTGGCAAAAATAAACTAAAAAATGAGACTATGAATTTTAATGAAATTGAAATTTTCGTCTTATTTTTATGCACTTAGCAAAAAATCAATGATCATGACCAAACTTCTAATTCCTTTACTATTCCTTATCTTTTTTCAACCTTTACATGCTCAGTTTTTATCTGATAATCATAATGTTACACAACAAAAAGGCTTGTTTAATTTTCACTATGACCAGAAAGAAGACAAGGTTTTTTTGGAGGTGAAAGATCTTGATCAGGAATTTCTATATGTGAACGCCTTATCTGAGGGCCTGGGGTCTAACGACATAGGCTTGGATCGTGGACAATTAGGGGGAGGTGTTGTCGTTTTTTTTCAAAGGGCAGGCAATAAATTGCTGCTTATTCAGCCGAATCAACGTTACCGTGCTTTAACAGAAAATGAAAAAGAGAAAAATTCCATCGAGGAGGCTTTCGCCAAGTCTGTTTTATTCGGATTTGAAATCCAGGAAGAAAAAGGCGGTATTTTACTGATCGATATTACTGATTTCCTGATTCGGGATGCTCATGGGGTTGCGGAAAAATTAAAGAGAGCTGATCAAGGTAGTTATAGCTTGAACAAAAGCCGGAGTGCCATGCATATGCAAAGAACAAAGGCTTTTCCGAAGAATGTTGAGTTTGATGCTATTTTGACATTTACGGGCCAGGCAAAAGGAAGAGAAATTTACAGTGTGAGTCCTGATGCAGGGTCTGTTTCTGTGCATCAACATCATTCTTTTGTTGCACTTCCGGACGAAGGCTTTAAACCAAGAGTTTTTGATGCTCGGTCTGGAGGCTATCCAATGAGTTATATGGATTATGCCACTCCGGTGAACGAGCCTATAGTAAAAAAATTCATTTACAAACATAGACTAGAGAAAAAAGACCCAAGTGCTGCAGTAAGTGAAGCCAAGGAGCCGATTATTTATTATTTGGATCCCGGAACACCCGAGCCAGTGCGTTCAGCATTATTGGAAGGCGCCTCTTGGTGGAATCAGGCTTTTGAGGCTGCAGGTTATTTAAATGCATTTCAAGTGAAAATCTTACCGGATGACGCAGATCCTTTGGACTTGAGATATAATGTAATCCAATGGGTGCACAGGTCAACCAGAGGGTGGAGTTATGGGAGTAGTATATCAGATCCCAGAACAGGTGAGATCATTAAAGGACACGTTAGCTTAGGTTCTTTGCGGATCAGGCAAGATTTTTTAATAGCACAAGGGCTGCAGGCACCTTATGCAAATGATGAGACAAATGATCAATTTGCGATGGAAATGGCCTTGGCCAGAATACGACAGTTGTCTGCTCATGAAGTTGGGCATACACTGGGATTTACCCATAATTTTGCGGCAAGTACCCAGAACAGAGCTTCTGTAATGGATTATCCTCACCCTTTGATAAAAGTTGCAGGTGATCGACTTGACTTTTCAAATGCGTATGCGACAGGAATTGGAGATTGGGATAAAATTACGGTAACCTATGCTTACGGGGAGTTTCCAGAGAATGAAGCTGAAAATTTACAGCGGATTCTAGATGATGCCGACAGCAAAGGATTCAGGTACATTTCTGATAGTGACGCAAGAGCATCGGGAGGTGCACATGCCTACGCTCATCTCTGGGACAATGGAAATGATATTGTTAAGGAACTGGATAATGTTCTGGAGGTTCGAAAATTCTCCATGGACAGATTTTCTTTGGATAATATTAAAAAGGATGATGCCTATACCAGTCTGGAAGATGTTTTTGTTCCGCTGTATTTTTATCACAGGTACCAAACGGAGGCTGTCAGTAAAATAATTGGTGGATTGGACTATACCTATGCTGTCAAGGGAGATGCTTCGCTTGTTGTCAAGCAATTAGATCCGAAAGAACAAAGAAGGGCACTAAACACCTTGATGAAAACCGTGGATGTACAAACGTTAAAAATTCCATCTCAGGTGCTCGAACTCTTTCCGCCACGAGCCATAGGTTATAGCAGATCAAGAGAATCATTTAAAAGTAAATTAGGCGTCGCTTTTGATCCTTTTGGTGCAGCCGCTACAGCGTCAGATGTAACCTTCTCTTTTATTCTCCACCCGGAAAGGGCTTCAAGGTTAATTGCAAATAAAAGCATGAATGATGAGCAATTAGGTCTCAACGAAGTATTTGATGTGCTTTTTGAGCATTCGTTTAAAAAGACACATAAGAACCTTCAGGATTCGGAATTACAGCAAGTGATCAATGAACAGTTGTTACATAATATTTTTCGCTTATTAGTGAGTGATCAGGTCTATCCCCAGGTAAAAGCAATTGGATTTAAAAAATTAAAAGAGCTGGTTAGTTACCTCGAGAACCACAAATCCAAAGAAACTCAAAAAGAGATGGATGCTTATTGGGCCGAAACAATTCGAAAATTTATAAAGGACCCATCTATTGAATACACCAAAGTGGCGCCAAAAATTCCAGATGGTTCTCCAATAGGCATGCACTAATTTTTAGCTATTATGAAAAAATGGTTTTCACAATTTGGTCCTGCAACACTTATAGCAGCTGCATTTATCGGTCCTGGTACCGTGACGCTTTGCAGTATTGCGGGAGTTAATTTTGGATATCATTTACTATGGGCGATGCTTCTGTCGATAGGCGCTACCATTGTTTTACAGGAAATGTCTGCTCGACTCGGTCTGATCAGTCAAAAAGGATTATCGGAAGTTTTACGTCAGGAAATAAAACAACCCCTGATGAGAACCGGGGCCATTATTTTGGTGCTATCTGCCATTATCATAGGAAATGCGGCCTATGAAGCAGGGAATATAAGTGGAGGTGTTTTGGGCTTGTCGGCCATTTTCCCGAATAATAAACTCAGTTTTCTAGACTGGGAGATCAATATATTGAGCCTGATTCTAGGAGCTATGGCTTTCGGTATATTGTATAATGGAAGTTATAAGGTTTTGGAAAGAAGCCTTATTGGACTTGTGTTTTTGATGAGCATTTCTTTTTTAGTGACTGCGTTTATGACAAGACCTGATCTTGAGGCGGTTTTTAAGGGGCTTTTTATCCCTTCTATTCCTGAAAATGGCTTATTGACCATTGTTGGACTTATTGGAACTACAGTGGTCCCTTACAACCTTTTTTTGCATGCCTCAATTGTAAAGGAAAAGTGGAAAGATCCAGCAGATTTAAAGTTTGTTGTAAAAGATACTATCATTGCCATTGTCGTAGGAGGAATGGTGTCACTTGCCATTATTATATCTGCAGCAGGCTCTCAGCTCAGCGAGATTCAAAATGCAGCGGACCTTGCTGAAGGATTGGTTCCGCTATATGGAGCTTCAGCCAAATATTTTATGGCCTTGGGTCTTTTTGCCTCTGGAATTACTTCAGCAATTACTGCCCCATTAGCTGCGGCATATGTGGCAAAAGGAATATTTGGGTGGAAAGAAGGGATGAAATCAAAAAAAATGAGGTCAGTATGGATGTTTATTCTTTTTTTAGGGGTTCTATTTTCGTCTTTGAACATTAAATCCATTGAGATCATTAAGTTTGCTCAGGTTACAAATGGCATCTTATTACCTGTTATTAGCGGTTTTCTTTTATGGGTTATGAATAAAAGAAGCGTTTTAGGAAGTTACGTCAATAACCGGACTCAAAATATTTTTGGATTTATTATCTTAGGCGTGGCTATATTTCTTGGTGCGAAGAGTATTTGGAAAGTGTTTTATACGATGTAAGTATGGATATTAATTGTGATTTGGGCGAAGGAATTGGTAATGATCATGTGATCATGCCTTACCTGGGTTCCTGTAATATTGTCTGTGGAGGACATACAGGAGATATAGACAGTATGAGAAGTACGGTTCGATTGGCTAAAGAACATGGTGTTAAAATCGGTGCGCATCCTTCTTTTTTTGATCGAGAAAATTTTGGAAGGAAAGAGATAGAAGTTCCAAGAGAATTATTGAAAAGTCAATTGATAGCGCAAATATCGAGTCTCAAAGAAATTGCAACATCATTTGGGGTGAACCTTCATCATGTTAAACCGCATGGAGCACTTTACAATTTGGCTGCAAAATCAGTTGATATGGCAGAATTGATCATTGATGTAATGAAAAACCTTGACGATAACATCTTCCTGTATGTACCATTTAATTCAGTGATTGAAAGTGTAGCGAAAAAGAGAGGCGTTTCCAGTTGTGTTGAAGCTTTTGCCGATCGAAATTACAATGATGATTTCACACTAGTTTCAAGAGCGGAGCCATATGCAGTGATCAATGATCCGAAAGAAATTAAGCTAAGGATAGATGAGATGATCAGGCAGCAGGCGATAACATCCATCAATGGGATAAAAAAGAAAGCTGACATACAGACGATTTGCCTGCATGGCGATCATCCGAATGCGGTTCAGATAGCGAAGTTATTATATAATTTTAAAGACCAAATCAATTGAATTTATATAAATTGACATATAAGCCATTAGGAAGTATTGCGGTACTTATTCAATGGCCAAAAAAGATTGAAAAAGATATTTTAAAAAATATCAGCCTTTTCAGGCACAAGATCCAAGTGGATATGGGTGAATATGTGTTGGAAACAGTTCCCGCGTATAATTCCCTGACCGTTTTTTTCGATACGGCCAGAATCAAATACTCTGGCGTGGTGTCTGATCTTAAAGAGATTTATGCCTCTAAAGATCAAAAACTGCTTACTGCAAATAAATTATGGAAGATCCCGGTATGCTACGAAGATGAGTTTGGATTGGACCTGGGTTTATTGGCAAAGGCCAAAAAACTGACAAAGAAAAAAATTATAGCCCTTCACAGCGAACCTCTGTATGATGTTTATTTTATTGGATTTTTACCCGGATTTCTTTACTTAGGAGGATTGGCAGAATCGCTGGAATATCCAAGAAAAGATAGGCCCAGGATGAATATTAGAAAAGGAGACGTGGCATTGGCCGGAAATCAAACCGGTATTTATCCAACAGGAAGCCCTGGAGGCTGGAATATTATTGGAAATTCTCCTTTGCGTTTTTTTAATGTGGATGTGTTTCCGCCTTGTTTTGCCGTGGCCGGAGATAAGGTGAAATTTGTGCCTGTTGACAAATTGAAATATGAAGCGATCAAGAAAGAAGTCGAGGCTGGTATTTACAAAATAGAAAGTGAGATTTATGGATAACAATATATTGATATTAGCAGAAGGGATGCATTCTTCTATCCAGGATCTGGGAAGGAAAGGATATCGTTCTTTTGGGGTGCCTATATCAGGGGCCATGGATAAGTACAGCGCCATTTTGGCCAACAAGTTGCTGAATAACGAGGAAAATTTACCTGTACTTGAGATGACCATGATCGGGCCTAAAATCATGTTTGAAGATCATTCGCTAATTGTGCTGACAGGAGCAGATATATCGCCGGAAATTAATGGATCTCCAATCAAGATGAACCAGGTTTATGAGGTCAAAACAAGTGACGTATTGAGTTTTGGCTCACTTTTAAGTGGGGTACGTTCTTATCTTGGCGTCAAGGGCGGATTTTTAACAGAGAATAAATTAAAAAGCTATTCTTATTATCAGGGAATCACATCACAGAAAAGTATTCAAAAGGGCGATCGCTTGAAGATTGCGTCCTACGATAATAATTTGAAGATGACCTCTTCTAAGATAAAGGTGAAAAGTTCACATTTTGATGTCAGTAAGCTGGAGGTGACCAAAGGCCCTGAATTTAATCGACTAACAAAGAAGCATCGTGAACTACTGTTTTCAAAACGATTTAAGATCGGGGGCATGAACAACAGGATGGGATATCAGATAAAAAATATATTTCCAAAGTTGAAAGATGCAGAGATCATAACTTCCACTACAATTCCAGGAACAGTGCAACTTACCCCTTCAGGCACCTTGATCATTTTAATGCGGGATTGCCCAACAACGGGTGGGTATCCCAGGATTTTACAATTAACCGATATAGCCATCAATCAATTAGCTCAAAAAAAAGAGAATGATGTTTTTAAATTCGATCTGGAAAGCAGTTTCGATTTTCTTGGCCGATTGGTAAGCCGCTTTAAAGAGTGATGTCAAAAATAAAAATATGATCAAACAAGAGATTAATCTTATAAGTGATACCATCACACGCCCCACACCAGAGATGCTGGATTTTATGACGAAAGCAAAAGTGGGAGATGATGTCTTTAATGCAGATCCGACAGTTATTGAATTACAACAGAAAATTGCGACACTTTTCGGAATGGAGGCAGCACTATTCTTTCCTTCAGGTACAATGGCAAATCAAACTGCGATTAAGTTACATACGCAACCTGCGGAGCAAATAATTTGTGATAAATGGTCACATGTTTATAATTATGAAAGTGGTGGCGCCTCTTTTCATTCGGGTGTTTCCTGTAAGCTTATTGATGGTCACAGAGGGATGTTTAAGGCCGAACAGCTCAGTGAGCACATTAATGATCCAGAACAATATTATTTGCCGCTTTCAAGCCTTGTAGTAGTGGAAAACACGACCAATAAAGGAGGCGGGGCCTGTTGGGATTACACTGAATTAGAGAAAATCCAAAAGATTTGTACAGAACGGGGGCTTTCTTATCATTTGGATGGTGCGCGTTTGTTTAATGCATTGGTAGCGAAAAATGAAGCGCCAAAACAATATGGTAAATTATTTGACTCAATATCAATTTGCTTATCGAAAGGTTTAGGCGCACCTATAGGGTCTTTGCTTTTGTCATCTGAAGAAAATATCCATAACGCGATACGCATCCGAAAACTTTTTGGAGGAGGTATGCGACAGGTGGGCTATCTTGCAGCCGCAGGGATTTATGCACTTGACCATCATGTAGACAGATTGGAAGAAGATCATCAACGTGCGAAAATACTGGGTGAGTCATTAATGGCTTCGGATTGGGTAGAAAAAGTAGAACCTATTGAGACGAATATCATCATATTTAAATTACATAAAAATCTTGATGAACAGTTATTCTTAACGGAATTAGAAAAGGAAAACATAAAATTAATTTCGATGGGTGAAGGAAAATTGAGAATTGTCACCCACCTGGACTTCACAGATGAAATGCTGTCAAAAGTTTTGGAAGTGCTTAAAAAAACATAAAAACTAATTATGAAAAATTATTTATTGACGTTGTTGCTGATAGTAAGTTCATCCGTTGTTGGTCAAACCCAAGTTTCAGAGATGCTAACTGAGATCGCGGAAGCTCCTTCTGCAGAAAGGATAGAAAAAGATATTAATAAGCTAGTTGATTTTGGAACGCGTCATACATTGTCTGATACGGTATCAGAAACAAGGGGTATTGGGGCAGCCCGACGCTGGATCAAAGGGGAGTTCGACCGAATTTCAGAAGCATGTAAAGGATGCCTTGAAGTTCAATATCAGTCAACGCTTGAACCAAAAAATGAGAGAAGAATTATAAAGGATACCTATATAGTCAACGTGATGGCGATTCAAAGAGGTACGGTTTATCCGAATAGTTATGTGATCATGTCGGGTGATATTGATTCCAGGGTTTCTGACCCCAATAATTTTACAGACGACTCTCCGGGTGCCAATGATAATGCATCGGGTATGGCCGGAACTATCGAAGCAGCAAGGGTTTTGTCAAAATATCAGTTTCCGGTGTCCATCATATATGTGGGGTTATCGGGGGAGGAGCAAGGATTATTTGGGGGTAAACATCTGGCCCAAAAAGCGAAAAAAGAAGGATGGGATATTATTGGCGTGATTAATAATGACATGATTGGTAATTATCATGGAATTGATGGGGTCGTTGATAATACGACCTTTAGAGTTTTTTCTGAAGCCATTTCTATGAGTTTAACAGAAAAAGAAAGAAGGGCGATGAGGTTTTATGGGGGTGAAGTTGATGGACCTTCAAGACAGTTGGCCAGATATATCGATAAAGTAACCGACGAATATATGACTAACCTTGACGCAATTATGATTTACAGACTGGACAGGTTTGGAAGAGGAGGTCATCACAGACCTTTTAACGACGAGGGTTTTACAGGTGTTCGGATCATGGAAACGCATGAGAATTACAATAGACAGCATCAGGATATAAGAGAAGAAAACGGGATTAGTTATGGAGATGTGATAGAAGGCGTTGATTTTGACTATGCTGCTAAATTAACTGCAGTAAATGCATTAACACTGGCTTCTTTAGCCTCTGCTCCCGAAGCGCCAAAAAATGTCAGTATTGGAGGTGCTGTAGAAGCTTCCGCAAGATTGCAATGGGATAAAAGTGATGATAAGGGACTCTTAGGCTATAAAGTTTATTGGAGGAAAACAACTTCTTCTCAATGGGAGTCTAGCCGTTTTATTGGGAAAAAGAATAGCTATGTATTTAAGAATTTGGTGATTGATAACTATCTTTTTGGCGTCGCCAGTGTTGGTGAAAATGGTGCAGAAAGTTTGATCGCATTTCCATACAAACTGATTCCAAGAAATTGATTTTATCTAAACTGTAATGAAGAAAGATCTTAAACGTCCTACTACAACAAAACAGTCATTATGAAATTAACTAAGTCATTTTTATATATTATTATATTTTTTACAACGATTTCAATATCAGCCCAACAAAATAAAAAAACAATGAAAGATAATCTTGCAATCGCTACGTTCGGAAACGGATGTTTTTGGTGTACTGAAGCCATATTTCAGCAACTTAAAGGTGTTGAAACAGTGCTTTCCGGTTATACCGGTGGTCAAGTAAAGAACCCAACTTATAAGGAAGTTTGCACGGGAACTACAGGACATGCTGAAGTTATTCAGATTACTTATGATCCTTCAGTGATCTCCTACAGAGAATTACTCGATGTGTTTTTCTATACGCATGATCCAACAACGCTGAATCGTCAAGGGGCCGACGTTGGCACTCAATACAGATCCGCTATCTTTTTTCACGATAAAGAGCAGGAGTCAGATGCAAAAACCATCATAGCGCAATTAACATCAGAAGGTGTTTATGCAGACCCTATTGTGACCGAAGTATCCCCAATAGGTGTATATTATCCGGCTGAAGATTACCATAGAAATTATTACATTAACAATAAGAATCAAGGTTATTGTAGAGCCGTTATCAATCCTAAATTGGACAAGTTCATGAAGAAATACGCTTCCAAAACTAAATAATGGTATTTAGAAGCATTGATTTGTAAAACAAATGTTTAGATCGTCATTGAAAAGATCCTGGTTTCGGGCTTATTATTGATAAGCCTGAGGTCAAAAGCCATACAAACATTTCTAACAAACATGCGTCCTTTTTCCTTGACGATTAACTTGTTTCCTGAAATTTCTATAAGACCATCATCAAAGATCTCTTTTAATCTTTCCAGAATACCTGTTTTGGTATCCTCATCGAGATCCAAGTTCCATTCTGTTTCAAGATTGCACATTAAATTAAGAATGTGTTTTCTGATGATAAGGTCATTTTCACTGAGTAAATGGCCCCTGAAGATCGGAATGATGCCTTTATTTACCTTTTCAGTATAGTCTTCTACTGTTTTTTCGTTTTGCGCAAAGGCATACCAGGAATCACTTATCGAAGACATACCCAAACCAATCATCAATTCGGTCTTACCGGCAGTGTAACCCATAAAGTTTCTATGTAATCTCTTGGATTCCATGGCTTTATACAGTGAGTCGGTAGGTAAAGCAAAATGGTCCATACCGATTTCAATATAACCTGCGTCAAAGAAAAGTTGTTTTCCTAGTTCATATAAATGACGTTTTTCTTTATCCTTAGGAAGATCGCTATCTTCAAATCCGCGTTGACCAACTCCTTTGATCCATGGCACATGAGCATAGCTGTAATAGGCAATTCGATCCGGTTTAAGCGCTATCGTGTTCTTAATGGTGTTTCTGATGCTTTGTTCTGTTTGAAAGGGAAGACCGAAAACCAGATCATGACTGATAGAAGTATAGCCTACCTTTTGTGACAGTTTATGGATTTTTTCAATTTGCTCAAAACTTTGAATTCGATTGATGGCTTTCTGAACAACAGGATCATAGTCCTGAATACCAAAACTGTTTCTTCTTGAGCCCAGGTCATATAAAGTTTGTAACTGGTCTTCAGAGGTATGGTTTGGGTGTGCTTCATAGCTTAATTCAAACTCCTCGAATTTCTCGGCCCTTTTAAAAATACCGTCAATTAATTTTTTTAGATTTTCAGAAGAAAAGAAAGTCGGCGTACCTCCACCTAAATGAATCTCTCTTATTTTTGGTTTATCAACCAAAAGATCACAATAGAGGTCCCACTCTTTGAGTACAGTTTCAATATATGGCTGCTCAACACTGTGTCTTTTTGTAATTCTTTTATGACAAGCACAAAAGGTGCACAGGTTTTCACAAAAAGGTAAATGAACGTATAAACTGATCCCTTCCTGGTCATTACTTTCCTTAAAAGCTTTAACTGTAGAATCCTTCCAGTGTTCCATAGAGATTCCCTCTTTGTCCCAAAAAGGCACCGTTGGGTAACTCGTATATCTGGGTCCTGGTATATTGTATTTTTGGATGAGTTCCTTGTTCATTTTTTTCTTTCTTTCATTAAAGGCGATTAGGCCCCATATTCTTTTACAGCGTCAATAAAGGCCTTTGCATTGTCTACTGGGATATTGGGTAAAATACCGTGTCCTAAATTTACAATGTATTTGTCTTTACCAAACTCGTTGATCATGTTGGTTACTAACTTCTTGATTTCGCCCGGAGGAGATAATAATCTTGAAGGATCCATATTTCCTTGTAAAGTAACACTATTATTTGTTAGTGCCCGGGCTGTTTTAGGACTAACGGTCCAGTCAACACCTAAAGCAGAGACTTTTGATTGCGACATTTTCTCCAAAGCAAACCAGCATCCTTTACCAAAAGCAATGACAGGTGCTTCTTGGTGCAGAGCGTCTATGATCTGTTGGATATACTTCCAGGAAAATTCCTGATAATCAACCGGAGATAACATACCTCCCCAAGAATCAAAAATCTGAACGGCGTCAACTCCTGCTTTGACTTTTGCTCTTAAATAGGCAATAGTTGTATCAGTGATTTTTTGAAGTAATTGATGCGCCGCTATAGGTTGTGTAAAACAAAACTCTTTGGCTTTGTCAAATGATTTGGAGCCTTGTCCTTGAACACAGTAACAAAACACGGTCCAAGGGGAGCCGGCAAAACCTATCAAAGGGATCTCATCATTAAGCATTTCCTTGGTCATTTTGATGGCATCCATAACATAGCCCAATTCTTCATGGATGTCAGGAATGATTGTCTGATCAACATCTTTCTGTGACCTGATAGGATTTGGTAGATAAGGGCCAAGACCTTCCTTCATTTCAAAGGGAATGTTCATCGCCTGAGGCACCACAAGTATATCAGAAAAGAGAATAGCTGCATCCATGCCATATCTTCGGATGGGTTGAACCGTAATTTCCGAAGCAAGTTCAGGGGTTCTGCAACGCGTAAAAAAATCGTATTTTTCTCTTATCGCAATAAATTCAGGTAAATACCTACCTGCCTGACGCATCATCCAAACCGGAGGTCTTGACACGGTTTCGCCTCTTAAGGCCTTTAGATATAAATCGTTTTTGATCATAATTTTAATACGGTATATGCGAACAATACTTATAGTTCGGTATCTTATTTTATTTTTTGTTTTTCCGCTACTTTGGCCATAGAAAAGTCGATCGCATTCTCGATCTTTTTCATGTCTTTTTTGTCTAAGGCCGATGAAAGAAACCAAGCTTCAAATTGAGATGGCGGCAAAAACACACCATGTTCCATCATTTGCCAGAAAAATACTTTAAAACTTTCTGTGTTACTTGATTGAGCAGATTTAAAATCTGTTACTTCCTGACTTGTAAAAAATGGATTGATCATTGACCCAAAATGATTTACCTTCAGATCAACGCCATACTTTTCAGCTGATGAAAGAAGCATATCCTTGATTTTTGTCGCTTTTTTATGAAATGACTTATAAGGTTTTTGTTTTTTGAGTTGTTTTAACGTTGCTATTCCGCTGGCCATGGCAATCGGATTACCAGAAAGTGTTCCTGCCTGATACATATCCCCTAAAGGAGCTACCATTTCCATAATTTCATTCCTTGCGCCATAGGCACCAACCGGAAATCCTCCTCCGATTACTTTTCCCAGACAGGTAATATCAGCTTCGACTCCCAATAATTCCTGAGCTCCACCAAATTTTGACCTAAATCCTGTCATTACTTCGTCCATGATCAATAAGATTCCTTTTTCAAGGGTCAATGCTCTTAGTTGTTGGAGAAATTCCTGACTAGGTTCTATCACGCCCATATTTCCGGCAATCGGTTCAATAATGACTGCTGCAATATCATCATGTGTGTCAAAATGCTGGGTGACACTTTCAATGTTATTATATTCTGCAATAAGGGTGTTTTTTACAGCGTCATCCGGAACACCTTTACTGCCAGGCAGACTCAAAGTGGCTAACCCTGATCCGGCAGCTACAAGCAAAGCATCTGAATGACCATGATAACAGCCCGAAAACTTGATAATCTTGTTATGGCCGGTATAAGCTCTTGCTAATCTGATCGCACTGAGAACTGCTTCTGTACCTGAACTGACAAAGCGAACCTTATCCATTCCGGGAAAGGCATCACAAACCATTTTGGCTAATTTGATCTCTTTATTTGTTGACGCACCAAAAGTGTAGCCTTTTTTCAAGGCTTTTTTTATGGATCTTTCAACGTTTTTATGGCGATGACCCAAGATCATCGGTCCGTAGGAAAGAACCAGATCTATATATTCGTTACCATCCACATCAAAGATCTTACTGCCTTTTGCGTGGTCGATAAACACAGGGACGCCACCCACAGATTTAAAGGCTCTTACCGGAGAATTAACAGCACCAACAAGGTTTTTTTGTCCTTTATTAAACAGTGTTGTGGAATTATCTAATTTCATTTCTTGTTTTTTTTATCCTTTAATCAACTATTTTTTCAATAGAAATTTTGCTACATCTTTGGCAAAGTAGGTGATGATCATATCAGCTCCTGCTCTTTTCATAGACAGTAAGCTTTCCATCATTACTTTCTCTTCATCTATCCATCCTTTTTCACCTGCAGCTTTGATCATGGCATATTCTCCACTTACATTATAACAGGCAACCGGGCGGTCAAAATTATTTTTCACATCTCTGATGATATCGAGATAGGACAGTGCAGGTTTTACCATCAAGATATCTGCGCCTTCCTGATCATCAAAATTTGCCTCTCTCAGTGCTTCGTCACGATTTGACGGGTCCATTTGATACGTTCTTCGATCGCCAAAGCTAGGTGTGGAATCTGCAGCATCTCTAAAAGGCCCATAAAAGGCAGACGCGTATTTAACAGCATATGACATCACCGGAAGATTAGGAAATCCTGTTTGGTCCAATGCCTCGCGTATGGCTGCGATCATTCCATCCATCATCCCTGAAGGCGCAACCATGTCTGCCCCTGCTTTAGCATGAGATATCACCTGCTTGGCAATATTCACGAGGGTAGTATCATTATCAACATCATTGTCATGGATAACCCCACAATGACCATGGCTGGTATATTCGCAAAAACAAACGTCTGTAATTACATATAATTGGGGGTATTCTTTCTTGATAAAGCGAATGGCTTGTTGAATAATACCCTGATCATTCCATGTTTCAGAGCCAACCTCATCTTTTGAACTCGGGATACCAAAAAGTAGCACTGCTGGAATATCTAATTGACTGATCTCATCAAGCTCCTTAGAAACGGTGTCTAATGAGAATCTTTTAATACCGGGCATTGAAACGATTTCAGTCTCAATACCTTGTCCTTCTTCAATAAAAATAGGATATATAAGGTCGTTGAGTTGAAGACTATTTTCTCTTACCAGTCTTCTGATGTTCTCGGTTCGTCTAAGTCGCCTTGTTCTGTTCATCATGATTGGTTTATTTTATAAAATAAGCATTGACAGAATTCAGCACGCTTTCAACTGAAGGAAGTTTGGCTTCCACCACTGTTTTAAAATGCTTTTGGGCTTCTTTTGCAGTTGTTCCTCCAATGCAAAATGCAACCTCTTGATCGATACTGTTTTTACTGAGAAAGCTTTCTATACCGGATGGACTAAAAAAGAGAAGACCATCGTAATTTTTTATGAGTTCGTTTGGACTTAATATTGTTTGATATGCAACCACTTCGTTTACAATAATACCTTTATTGTCAAGGATATCAGGTAATTCATCCCTTCTTTTATTACCACAGAAGTAGGTTACTTCTTCATTTTTGATTTGCGCTGCCAAATAATTTGCCAGATTACCTGCTGAATTCTCTACATGAGTTACTTTTCCTATATTTTTTTCTATCAAACGCTTGGTTCGTCTACCTACGCAGTATATATGTTCAAAATTAAGTTCTGAGCCCATAAAACTGTCAGAAACCGCTTCCACCGCATTTTGACTCGTAAAGATGACATGTTTTATAGGTTGCTTAACTACAGCGGGTTTTATTCGGTTGTATCTGATCGTGATAAAATCACTCATATCAGTTCCGATGCGCTGATTTAGCCCACTTTTCTGTCCAATGGATAAATGTTTTGTGGAAAAAATATTGATCTCTTTTTCAACTTCTCCTTCCTTTCTCATCAGCTTTTTCCCTCCTTTATCCAAGATATAAGAAGCGGCAAACTGTGCAATATCGGTTGTATGATTTACAGGAACAGTTTTTGAAAATTCAACTTTTTGCTTCCCATCAGTACTGAACAAGGCACCTTTGAATTTGAGTTCTTCATCAATGATCATGGCCAAAGCACCTATGGGAGCTGAACAACCACCTTCCAGTTTATTGAGAAATTCTCGTTCTATCCCTACACAAAGTTCCGTTTCCTTATCATTAAGTTCTGATAATATACCAAGTAATTCTTTGTCCTGGTCAAGGGCTGCAATCATTACGGCACCTTGAGCAGGGGCAGGTATCATCCAATCCAGTTTTAGCACATTGTCTGGTAAAATCCCTATTCGTTTAAGTCCTGCCAAAGCGAAAATAGCTCCGTTCCAGTCATTTTCCTTTAATTTTCTTATTCGGGTGTTGACATTACCTCTTAAATCAGTTATTTCGTGGTGAGGAAAACGATATAACCATTGTGCTTTTCGTCTTAAACTTCCTGTGGCAATTAGGGCTGTTTTTTGTGTGAAAAAATCTTCATTGTCTTTTAGCACAAGTATATCATGGTGAACCCCTCTTTTTAAAACTGCTGCCTGCACGATGCCTTTGGGTAAGACAGTCGGAACATCTTTTAAAGAATGAACTGCGATATCTATTCTATCATTTAAAAGAGCAACATCAAGATTTTTGGTAAAAACTCCAGTAGTCCCTAGTTCGTAAAGTGGTTTGTTCAGTACCTCATCACCGATAGAATCTATCTTAACAATCTCCGTTTCATGTCCTAGATATTCCAGTTGACTAGAGACAGTATTTGCCTGCCAAAGTGCCAATTCACTGGACCTGGTTCCAATTCTAATAGTTTTATTCATATTAATTTTCTGTAGGCTCTAAGTTAAATACGTCTTTCATTACTTTGATACTTTGGTTAGCCTGAGTATTTTCAGACTTCAAATGCATAGCAAACTTTGATACAATCTTGTTGATCATTTGTGACGTAATGTCATCAACAAGTTCAGTGTTTACGTCTTCATGCTTTTTTGAATGTAAAGAAATAGCATCTTGCTGGATCAATTCCAGAGACTTTTTAAGAGAATTTATGGCGGGAGTACTTCTTCTGAAATTCAGCCATTCGTAAAATTCAGATTTATATTTATCGATAATTTCTTCCACTAATGGAATTTGTTTTTTTCTTTCTTCAAGCGTCTCCTTTGTCTTCTTTGACAAGACATCTACATCAATTATGTTGATGTTTTCTTTCTTATTAATTTCAGGATCCGCATTCCTTGGTATGGAAAGATCAATAATCAATTGGTCTTTTTCATTGGAAACCATGTTAGGAGTTACTGTTGGGTTTGAAGCTCCCGTTGCAACGATCACAATGTCTGACGCTTTGATTTGCTTGGCGAGATCCATATGCCCAGCTTTTTCCACTTGAATCTCACTCGCCAATACTTCAGCAACACTTTCCGTACGATTCATGATCGTGATAGCATGAGAATTGAGGTATTTTGCACAGCTTCTGGCAGTGCTTTGCCCTATATCACCAAGGCCATAAACCAGGATATTTTTCGGATCTTTTTTGCTGTAATTATCTTTTATATATTGAATAGCTGCATAAGAAACAGTGGTTGTTCCTGAGCTGATGCTCGTTCTGTTTTTGGTTTCCTTGCTTGCGTGAAGTGCCACATTGAATAATCTTTCGAGATAAGAATTTACCGTATCAGCTTCTTTGGCCAGATTGAAAGCATCTTTCAATTGCCCTACGATTTCATAATCACCAAGGATCTGGCTTTCAATTCCGGTAGCAATTCGAATAACATGTTCTGCAGCATCACTATTTTTATATACATAGGAAACTTTGGCAAACTCTTCAACTGTGCCTTTTGAATATTTACATAGTAAAGAGATCAATTGGAAAGGGTGCTTTGCAAACCCCATGATCTCAATTCGATTACAAGTGGATAAAATGACAACACTTTTAATATTTATTCTTCTCGCTTCGGATAATAATTGCTTTTGATTTTCTTTGCTTAAACTAAAATTACTTCTGGTGACAACGTCAGCCTTTTGGTAATTTAAGCCTATTACATAGAACTTTTTGCAATCTGAATTTTTTGTCATATCAGGATGATTCATTGAATTCGTGGTTTCTAATCTTTTCGTTCAGTATTGAAAACCAAAATTACGCTACAAGAATTTTTTAAACCATGATTTTTGTCACATCTGTAAAGTGTCTGTTTTTTGAAAATAAAACACTGAAGAATACAATAAACATAGGTAGTTTCATAAATAAATAAAAAAACACGTTTCGCAAAAATAGATAGATAGCTTCGGAAAAGATGTCGTTTGAAATAAAAAAAATAACGATAAAAGAATTATTGCACCTGTTTAAAAAAAACGAAAAGCTATTCAGTTCCAAGATTGAAAACTATTATATTTACCCTTTTATTATATTAAAATTAAACGAACTGTAATTTGGGAAAGAAAGGTGTTTTATTGGTGAATTTGGGATCTCCGGATAGTACTGAGGTTAAGGACGTTAGACGTTATCTGGATGAATTTTTAATGGATGAACGGGTTATTGATATTCCTTATTGGAAACGATTTTTACTCATTAAAGGTATTATTTTGAATGTGCGACCAAAGAAATCTGCTGCGGCATATAAAAAGATTTGGTGGGAAGAAGGATCTCCTTTGATCGTTATTTCTGAAAGATTCTCAGAAAAGGTCAAGAAGAAAATTGATATACCGGTGGCCTTAGGAATGAGGTACGGGTCAATGAGTATCGAAAAGGCCTTGCGCGAATTGGAGGCTCAAAATGTAACAGATGTCTATTTGATTCCGTTATATCCGCATTTCGCGATGTCTTCCTTTGAAACGGTTGTTGAAAAGACAAAAGATTTACTGGCCTCCTCCTTTAAAGGAATGAAAATGGATGTGTTGGCTCCCTTTTATAACAACCCTGAATACATCAAGGTGATGAGTCAGCACTTACAGAAAGAACTGGAAGGGTTTGATTATGATCATATATTATTCTCATATCACGGTATTCCTGAAAGACATATTTTCAAAGGAGACACTACAGGAACACACTGCAAACTGGACGGGTCTTGCTGTGAAACAAAATCTGTGGCACATGAAACCTGTTACAGACATCAGTGTTTTGAAACTACAAAAGGTATCGTAAAGGAGTTGGGACTGGAAGAAGGGAAGTATAGAAATTCTTTTCAATCGAGATTATTAAAGGATCCTTGGTTAAAGCCCTATACAGATTTTGAATTAGAAGCCATGCCAGAACAGGGAATAAAGAAACTGGCAGTTATTACGCCAGCCTTTGTAGCCGATTGTTTAGAAACGCTGGAAGAGATTGCTATGGAAGGTAAAGAGGAGTTCCTTGCCTTTGGTGGAGAAGAGTTCAGGCACATCAGTTGTTTAAATGAGGATGATGCGTGGGTGGATGTTATGGTACAGTGGATTAATAATTGGAATTCATAACCAATAACTAATGACTTATTTATACATTAAATCGCTGCATATTATTTTTGTGACCACTTGGTTTGCTGGTTTGTTTTATATTATTAGGTTATTTATTTACTACAAAGAGGCAGAAGAAAAAGAAGAGCCCAGCCAATCAATTCTGAAAAAACAATATGCTTTAATGAGTAAAAGGTTGTGGTATATCATCACCTGGCCTTCGGCTGTTCTGGCCACTATTTTTGCGGCTTGGCTTTTGATACTTCAACCATTTTGGCTCGAAGCCAACTGGATGGTGATTAAATTGATCTTTGTAGCGATGCTTTTTGGGTATCATTGGTCTTGTCAGGTCATGTATAACCAAATTTCAAAAGGCTATCTTAATTATTCTTCTTATGCTTTAAGAATATGGAATGAAGTCGCTACCATCATTCTTTTTGCCTGTGTATTTCTTGTCGTGCTGAAAACAACACTGGGTTGGATTTTTGGAGTTGTAGGAATTGTTGGAGTGTCTGTATTGCTGATGCTGGGGATAAAGCTATATAAACAAGTCCGGTCTAAAAGAAGCTGGGATAACTAAGAACTCGGGATGAACACATTAAGTAAAAAACAAAAATTATTTATAGGTGTTTTATTTGACCTGATTGGAATGATTTCTTATGTTTTTCCTTTAACAGATATTGTGTGGGCACCACTTTCAGCCTACTTGATGATTAATTTATATAAGGGTAATGTAGGAAAAGTCGGAGGGCTTATATCATTTTTGGAAGAGGCGATACCTGGTCTTGACTTCTTTCCATCCTTCACGCTTACCTGGCTTTATGTATATCTTATTAACCCTGGAAAAACTACTTAAAAAATCGGCCAAACCCCATTCTTTGCAGCATCTTTTTTTCAAAATCCCAGAAAAATTTGAATTGTCCAAAGAGCCATCCTACTAATGGAAGGGTAATCTGATAGATTGGAAAAATTAACAAAATTCTTAAAAAAATATACAAAACATAGGGTTTTGTAGTTTCTGAATCCAACCCAAAGAAGCTGGTAATAGGACCTGCCACCCAAGCTGCAAAAGAGCCATTAATTGCAAATACGACCAAAATAGCAACGATCTGCCAGTTTGAACTTATTCCCCATCGTTCTTTCAATTTCTCCATTAAGTTTCTAATTTTCGGCAAATGTAAGTATAATATGGAAATGAACAAATTCTGAATATAATTTAACCATGTGTGAATCGCGGGAATAATGGTTGTCGATGGTCAAAGACAAGTATTTTTTTTAGTATCTTCCCGCAAATTATAAGGGACATGAAGAATTTAGCTTTGCACTGGAAAATTTTATTGGGAATGGTACTTGGGGTCGCCTTTGGGTTTCTGATGGTTAGTTTTTCAGGAGGTAAGGAGGTTGTCTTAGACTGGGTCAAACCCTTTGGAACCATTTTTATAAATGCTTTAAAGTTGATTGCAGTGCCTTTGATTTTAGGTTCATTAATCTCAGGAGTATCTGATTTAAAGGATATCTCTAAGTTATCTAAAATGGGAGGGAAGACAGTTTTGATCTATTTGATGACAACTATATTAGCCGTAAGTATTGGGCTGGTTTTGGTCAATAGTATTCAACCGGGTGATTCAATATCCGAAGAGACAAGAACAGAATTGGTATCTAATTATTCTCAAAGCACGCAAAAATATAAAGAAGAAGCAGCGAACCAACAAAATAATGGCCCTTTGCAGGCACTGGTCGATCTGGTTCCTGACAATATTATTGGAGCTTCTTCTCAGAATAAGAATATGTTGCAGGTGATCTTTTTCGCCATTTTTTTCGGAGTAGGGCTCATTCTGCTCCCGGAGGAGAAGGCAAAGCCTGTTAAAGATTTTTTCGCGAGTTTTAATGAAGTGATCCTAAAGATGATCGACCTGATTATGCTAGCTGCTCCATATGGTGTATTTGCCTTATTGGCAGCCTTGATCGTAGAGTCTCCAAGCGCAGATCTCTTTAAGGCCTTGGGTTGGTATGCATTAACTGTTGTTTTAGGACTGTCCTTAATGATTGTTTTATATACTATTTTAGTCTTGATTTTTACTGGTAAAAAACCAAAAGAATTTTTACAGGGTATATCTCCAGCCCAATTATTGGCTTTTTCAACAAGTTCAAGTGCGGCAACATTGCCCGTAACTATGGAGAGAGTTCATGAGCATTTAGGAGTGGATGAAGAGGTGTCGAGTTTTGTTTTGCCGATCGGAGCTACCATTAATATGGATGGTACGAGTTTGTATCAGGCAGTAGCCGCCGTATTTATAGCACAGGCCTTTGGTATGGACCTTTCACTGGGAGTTCAGTTGGGAATTGTCGCTACAGCAACTTTGGCCAGTATTGGATCTGCTGCTGTTCCGGGAGCTGGTATGGTGATGTTAGTGATTGTTTTGGCACAAGCAGGAATTCCTGAAGCCGGATTGGCCCTTATTTTTGCTGTGGACAGACCGTTGGATATGTGCAGAACAGTAGTGAATGTAACTGGTGATGCTACCGTTTCCATGTTGGTTGCAAAATCAGAAGGGAAACTGGGAACACCAAAAGTGCATGACTGGAATGATGACTATAAAAAAGTATAATTTATTTTCCGGATGATTATAAAATAAAAAAGTGGCCTAAGCCACTTTTTTTTTCAATTTATTACCAGCGTATCAGAACGCTACCCCAGGTAAATCCGCTTCCAAAAGCCGCAAGCAGTACAATGTCATTTTCCTTGACCTTGCCTTTTTCCCAAGCTTCGCTCAAAGCGATCACAATGGAGGCAGCTGTCGTGTTTCCGTAATTCATGATATTGTTATACACCTGTTCATCTTTGAGTTTAAATTTCTGCTGAATGAATTGCGAGATCCTTAAATTAGCCTGGTGAGGAATAAAAAGATCAATATCATTAGGTCCCATATTATTGGCTGTCAGGGCCTCCATGATGACTTCGCTAAATCTCACAACTGCATTTTTAAATACAAAGGTTCCATCCATATAAGGGAAATATGAAATATCTTCTTCTTCCGAAGCCAGTATTTCAGGAACCCAGTGTTTTATGCTAGGGGATTCCACAATGAGTTTGTCTGCATATTTTCCCTGACTATGCAGATGAGAGGACAAAATACCCTTTAAATTATCTTCAGTTCTTGAAAGTACGCAGGCTCCTGCGCCGTCTCCGAAAATCACTGAAACCCCTCTACCTCTTGTCGTTTTATCTAATCCGTTACTATGGTATTCCGATCCGATGACAAGGATATTTTTATACATTCCGGTTTTGATAAATTGATCTGCCGTTGAAAGGGCATAGACAAAACCCGAACACTGATTACGCACATCTAAAGCACCCACCGTATCCATTTCAAGCATTTCCTGTATCTGTACGCCACAACCCGGAAAATAAAAATCAGGGCTTAAGGTAGCAAATACGATAAAGTCTATATCATCTTTGGTCAACCCAGATCTTTCAATGGCTTTTTCGGCGGCTTTGGCGCCCATAGTGGCAGAAGTCTCATCACTACCTTCTTTGATCCAATGCCTTTGTTTGATACCAGTTCTTTCCTGAATCCATTCGTCATTGGTATCCATGATTTTTGACAATTCATCATTTGTAACAATGTTGTCAGGTACATAAAAGCCAAGACCCGTAATTTTTGAATTATACATAAGGGTATATTATTTAGTTATCGTCTAGTTCTTTGAAAATGAAGTCTTACATATATTGGTCCCATAACCAATCAGAAAAGTTAATTCCTTATAGAAGTGCTCCAATAAACAAAGATACATATTTCAGTGGATTTTCTTCCATCCTGTAAAGTGCTATGAGCTAACGTTGGTAAAAGAAATGGTGTCATCTTGTCATGATAGCTCTTTTGGTATCTGTTTTGATTATGCAAGGTGTACATATTAAAATTATAAATAGAATAATTATGGCAAAAGGAAAAATTAATGTAGCTGTTGAGAATATATTTCCGTTGATAAAACGTTTTTTATATTCTGATCATGAGATCTTTTTAAGAGAACTTATTTCGAATGCAACAGATGCGACTTTAAAGTTAAAACACCTGTCATCTATAGGTGAGTTCAAAGGAAATTTAGACGACGTAAAGCTTGAAATCAAAATTGATAAGGAAGGTAAAAAGCTTCATATCATTGATCAGGGAATCGGGATGTCTCAAGATGAGGTGAAAAAGTACATCAACGATATCGCTTTTTCGGGAGCGGAAGAATTCCTTGATAAGTTTAAGGATGAAAAGAATGATTCAGGTATTATTGGACATTTTGGATTGGGCTTCTATTCTGCGTTTATGGTTGCCAAAGAGGTTGAGATCTATAGTAAATCATATAGAGAGGATGAGGATGCAGCCCATTGGGTTTGTGATGGTTCACCTGAATACACCTTAAAAAAGGCTAAAAAAGAAGAGAGGGGTACTGAAATTATCCTTCATATTGATGATGATTCACTGGAGTTTTTGGAAGAAAGCAGGATCAATGAATTATTGAGTAAATACAACAAGTTTATGCCGGTTCCTATCAAATTTGGAACTGAAGAAGTAGCAGATCCTGAACATGAGCCACAAACCATAAAGGATGCAGAAGGCAAGGAAACCAAAGAGCCTCAAAAAATGATCACTGTGGACAGGATCATTAATAATCCTAATCCAGCCTGGACAAAACAACCTAGTGAACTAACGGATGAGGAATATAAGAGCTTTTATAGAGAGTTGTATCCAATGCAATTTGAAGAGCCTTTATTTCATATTCATCTAAATGTGGATTATCCCTTTAACCTGACAGGTATATTGTATTTCCCTAAGTTGAGCACCAATATGGACGTTCAAAAGGATAAAATTCAATTGTATCAGAATCAAGTGTTTGTGACTGATAATGTTGAGGGTATTGTGCCTGATTTCTTACAAATGTTGAGAGGGGTCATCGATTCACCGGATATTCCATTAAATGTCTCAAGAAGTTATTTACAAGCCGACGGTGCTGTTAAGAAAATTGCTTCTTATATCACTAAAAAAGTGGCTGATAAATTGAGTTCTTTGTTTAAAAACGACAGAGAAGGCTTTGAGAAAAAATGGAATGATATCAAGATCGTTATCGAATATGGTATGTTATCAGAGCCTAAATTCTTTGAAAAAGCTCAAAAATTCGCATTGTTTCCAACAACAAAAGAGGCTTATGTTACTTTTGAGGAATTGCAAGAGAAAACAAAGGCAGCTCAGACTGATAAAGATGGAAACCTTGTTGTTTTATATGCTAATGATACAGAAGCGCAACATAGCTTTATAGAAGAAGCTGAAGCCAAAGGTTATGAGGTGATTATTTTGGATTCTCCGATTATTTCACATTTGATTCAAAAATTAGAATCAGAAAATGAAAAGGTGAAATTTGCCAGAGTTGATGCTGATTCGATTGATAAACTGATACAGAAAGAAGAAGATCAGATATCTAAGCTTTCAGAAGAAGATCAGCAGAAAATAAAAGGATATATTGAAGAAATTGTGCCAAAAGAAAAGTATTCAGTACAACTTGAGGCAATGGATTCTAAATCAAACCCTTTTATCATTACCCAACCTGAGTTTATGAGAAGGATGAAGGAAATGCAGCAAACCGGCGGCGGTGGCGGTATGATGGGAATGGGTGGATTTCCAGAGATGTATAATCTTGTCGTGAATACCAATAGTGATCTTATGCAAAAGATCCTAAAGGCAAAAGGTAAAAGAACTGAATACATTAATCAGGCGCTTGACCTTGCCAGGTTGTCACAGAATTTGTTACAAGGAAAAGAAATGACAGATTTTATCAAACGTAGTTACGAATTGATGAATAATTAAAAAAGGATCATTTTTAGTAAATCAAAACCATTCGCCTTTTGGCGAATGGTTTTTTTTGTGGTTATGAGGTGATGGGAGGTGAGGGCTTCACGGCTGAGGTGCTCACATCCGAGGTGATGGGAGCTGAGGTGCTCACAACCGAGGTGATGGGAGGTGAGGGGTTCACGTCCCATGCCCTGAGGACTTAACCTTCAGAAAAAGTATAGAGATAGGTTGATGTAAAACAAAAAAAAATCCGATTGAATAAATTCATTCGGATTTTAATTTTTTATGATATCAAATACATGATTATTCAACTGGAAAGTCAAAATATGTAGTTGGAAATGGTTCGTTTTCTAAGGTAAAATGCCACCACTCTTTAGGGTTGGACTTCCATCCGTGTTTTTCCATTCTTCTTTTCAATAACATTCTAAGAGAGTGTTGGTTTTTGGTTATAGTTTCAGTGTGGGTAGGGCTAGACACTTCATCAAAAAGATCATAAGGACTTCCCATATTAAGAATCTGTTTGGTTTTTAAAGAAACAATCGTAAGATCCACTGTACTCCCTCTGCTGTGACCAGATTTTACTGAAATATAGCCTTTTGCAAACAAATCCTTTTTGTCAATATTTGGATAGAACTGTAATTTCATTGTCGTATCCGACTCATCTTCTGCCCATTTGACAAAGTGTTCAGTGGCACTTTGAGGTCGATAGGCGTCATATATAAGTAATCCGAATCCAAGTCTTTCTAATTCGTCTTGAACTTTTTTTAGCGCATATGCTGCATCTTTTGTAAGTAATGCCTTTGGGGAGTTGTAGCCTTGTATAGGTTGCCCGACAAAATTATTATCTCCATAATATCTTAAATCCGACCTAAGATTAGGCATGATCTCTTTTAAGTCGATAAAATCTTCTTTTGAAGGTGGCCCTGTAGAAGTTCCAATACTTAAAGTTGAAAAACTCAGAAGCGTAAATACGACGATACTTTTAAAAACTATATTCAATTTCATTGTTGCAATTGTTAAGAATGCTTGTTTAGAACGCACTTTTAAGCTTTTTAGTATTTTCCTATTATAGTTTTTTAACATTTCAGTTTATGACATAAATAGAGGAAAGGATGTGGATGTTATATTTTATAGTGATTATCTTAATAAATTGACCTAAAAGATTAAGATTTATGATCTTAACTTTATTAATTAGTAAACTATTATATTTTGAATAACCTTGCCAGCTTCGGTCAAGAAGTTTGGACATTGTCTTTTTTGATCATAAACTCCCTTTACCTTTTTGTAGAATAGATTAGGGAAAAGAATATAAGTGCAGTGATAAACAAAACTTTGGTAAAATACCAGCTATTGATCAGCCAAATACCTCATTTAGGATCTTGGCCAGTCTAATGCCTGATTTTTGCAATTGAGATCTAACCAAATCCAAGTGATCATAGGAATAGCGGTAGCTTAATTTTTCATCCTGTTTTGCAGACTTGTATATTTTTTTTGCCAGAGCCTGTGATTCGTATGTCCAATCAAGAACAGAACCTTGAGCTATACTTTCAACTTGAGCATTCGACAATTTCTTTCTGTTGCTGCTTAATTCAGTATATGACATGTTGTAAAATTCAATCATCTCAGAGTCCCATACTCTGTGAAGATTTGATTTTTTATAGTGCCATAGAACTTTGATGTCATTGCCACCTTTGTCTTCACTTCTCCCTACATGCAAGGGCTGGTGAAGGTCGCCTACAAGGTGTACCAAAAATTTTAGATAAAAGACTTTGTCTGCCTGAGAAGCATTGGGGTCTTTTAGAATATTTATACAATATTCAATACCCATGACGATATCTCCATTTTTATCTTTTTTACTGTTTTCGTATTTAGTATCGAATGGAAAATTCACAAAATGCCAGGTATAGTATTTGCTATACTTTTTGTCTGATTTTATTTCGTCTCCAAAGGTAGATACAAAGGCTAACCCTTGTCCTTGTAACAAATCTTTTATCTGTTTTTGGGCTTTTTTACTTAAATGTTTTTCAGCAATTTCACCAATGGTTCGATGTCCGGTAACGCCCCAATCAGGTTCGTTAGCAAAAATAGTATGCTGGAAAATAGTTGTAATAACAAGTAAAAGGATAAGCTGCTTCATAGTAGGTTTTTATACCCGCTAAAGGTATAAAAAAAAGAGGGTTTATATAAAATAAACCCTCTCATTACACAAATTTAATCTAATCAACGTATTTACGTCAAGAGATCGATAAAATGGGACAAACTTTTAATGTTCATTCATCCTGAAGTCAGGATACGCATCCATTCCGTGTTCAAAACCATCCAATCCTTCTAGCTCTTCTTTTTCAGAGACTCTGATGCCTACTGTTTTCTTGAGCGTAAATAGAATAATGAATGAAGACACAATACAGATGATTGCGTAGGAAGCAATTCCTACAAACTGGCTGATCAACTGATCTGCACCAGCTAAGTTTCCAAAGATCCCTACGGCCAATGTACCCCAAATACCACAGATAAGGTGCACCGCAATCGCTCCAACAGGATCATCTAATTTGATTTTATCAACAAAGGCTACTGCAAATACAATGATAGCACCACCAATTCCACCGATCAAGATGGCATCAGTAGGTGACATTTGATCTGCACCGGCAGTTATGCTTACAAGGCCACCAAGAATACCATTTAAATACATGGTAAGATCAAGGTTTTTATACATGGCTGTAGAAACTAAGAAAGATACCACACCACCTGCAGCAGCGGCCAAACAAGTTGTCACTAAGGTAAGAGATGTTAATTCAGGATCAGCAGAAAGTACAGAACCTCCATTAAATCCGAACCATCCTAACCATAGGATCAAAACACCCGCAGTTGCTAATGGAATGTTGTGACCAGGAATCGCCATAGGCTTTCCGTCTTTGAATTTTCCAATACGCGCACCCAGTAACCAAACGGCAACCAAAGCAGCCCATCCACCTACAGAGTGCACCAGAGTAGATCCTGCAAAGTCGTAGAAAGGAGTTTCTCTCATATCTAAAAATCCACCACCCCATTTCCATGAACCGGCTAACGGATAAATGAATCCTACATAGAGGATTACAAAGATCATAAAAGGAACAATTTTTATTCTTTCAGCTACTGCACCAGATACGATCGTAGCAGCGGTAGCAGCGAACATCCCTTGAAAAAGGAAATCTGTCCACCAAGTATAACCTCCATCTGCATAAGCTGCAGTCATACCTCCTTCAGGGGCTGTGATTCCAAATCCGGCGAATCCGAAAAATCCTGAAGAACCTTCAGCAAAGCCAGGATACATCAAATTGAAACCAACCAAACAGTAAAGCAACAGCCCTACAGTAATGATAAAAATATTTTTAAATAAAATGTTGATGGTGTTCTTTTGTCTTGTAAGGCCAATTTCAAGAAAAGCGAAGCCTAAGTGCATAAAGAAAACCAGGGCCGTACAGATCATCATCCATACATTATTTATAGTAAGTAATTCCATGTCTAAATTAAATTATTGGTTAGTTATGTTTTAAAGTGTTTCACCACCTTTTTCACCGGTTCTTATTCTATAGCACTCTGCGATATCCGAGACAAAGATCTTTCCGTCTCCGACTTCCCCTGTTGCGCCAGCATCGAGAATCGCCTTAATAGTAACATCTACGAAATCATCGTTGACAACGATAGACAGATATCTTCTTTGAATGCTACTCGTACTGTACGATACACCTCTATAGACGTGACCTTCTTTTTCATTGCCACGACCTGTAGCGTCCCAATAGGAGAAGAAGTTTACTCCAACGTCATGCAACGCTTCTTTTACATCAGAATATTTTGATTTTCTGATAATTGCTTCGATTTTTTTCATAATAGATTATTGTTTAGAATTTGTATACTGCTGCTATAAGGAATGATGCCAAAGATCCTGTTGGTTCAAAATCATCGTTTAGAAAAGTGTCTTCACTAGTGGTATCAATTCTGAATTCAGGAATGATCATTAGATCTCCTACTGCGTAGTTACCTGTTAAAGTAAATTCGAATGCATTTGCGTCTCCATC
>CAJQNF010000133.1 GCA_905479625.1 uncultured Flavobacteriaceae bacterium
AGTAGTCTGTGAGTTGAATAAAGGTCAGTTTGCTACAATTTTAAGAGGCAGACATCCTAAATACAATTATACTCAATACAACAAAGTAATGGGTTTACCATTTTCGGTAACTGATCTGGTAGAGAAATTCAAGAACCTAATAAACGACAATTAAGATGCAAGATACTGTAGAAAAAAAATATACGTTCAAGGATTTTGCCAGTGACCAGGAAGTAAGATGGTGTCCGGGTTGTGATGATTATGTCATTTTAAGATCCATGCAAAAAGCACTCCCTGAGATGGGAGTTAATAAGGAAGATGTCGTCTTTATTTCGGGAATTGGTTGTTCTTCAAGGTTTCCATACTATATCGATTCATATGGTATGCATAGTATTCACGGAAGGGCAGCTGCTGTTTCGAGCGGAGTTAAATTGGCCAACCCAGATCTAAGTGTCTGGATGATCACAGGAGATGGTGACAGTCTTGCTATTGGAGGAAATCATTTTATACATGTGCTCAGACGAAATTTAAACCTGAATATCATCTTGTTTAATAATGAGATTTACGGATTGACCAAAGGACAATTTTCACCAACTTCACTGATAGGTCAAAAAACAAAATCATCTCCTTATGGAAATACCCAGCCGCCGTTTCATCCCGGTGAACTCGCTTTAGGGGCTCAAGCCAGATTTTTTGCAAGATTAGGAGGAAATAGCCCTAAGGAAATGACCAGTCTTTTTGTAGAGGCTGAGAAATTCAAAGGAACTTCCCTTATAGAGATCCTGCAAAATTGTGTCATTTTTAACGATGGTTGTTTTACACAGTTCACGGACAAAAATGTTAGAGAAGACAAACAGTTATTCCTTGAACACGGCAAACCAATGATCTTTGGAAAGGAAAAAGATAAAGGACTTGTTTTGAACGGTCTTAAACTTGAAGTAGTTACAATTGGCGAGAATGGTGTTACCCAAGAGGATATTTTGGTGCATGATGCCAAATGTGAGGATAATACCTTGCACCAGATGCTTGTCAAACTACAATATCCTTTGGCAACAGGAATCATCAGAAGTTATGAAGATGCTACTTTTGAGGAAAGAGAGGAGATGTTGAATAAAGAAGTGAAATCCAAGTCTCAATTTTCGAAGGTTGATGATCTGTTTTTCTCTGGAGAAACCTATGAGGTTAAATAATATAAATTATTAATGAAAGGGTGACAATGGTCATCCTTTTTTTTTAAATCACGAAATACATTTGTGAACTAATTAAGAATCTAAATTATGGGGTACGAAGCGATTTTAGTCTTTTTTATAGCAGGCGTTTTTTTAGTCGTGTTAGCCAATTTCTTATCTAATCTGATTTCTCATAAATCAGAAAACGCGGCTAAAAAGGAGCCTTATGAATGTGGAATTGAAACGATAGGGCCTACTTGGGTTCAGTTCAAGGTAGGTTATTATTTGTTCGCCATCCTATTCTTATTGTTTGATATAGAGATCGCATTTCTGGTGCCCTGGGCAGTGGTTTTTAAAGAAGTAGGAACTGTGGCCTTAGTTGAAATACTTGTGTTTTTATTTATTCTAGGTTTAGGCCTGTTATATGCGTACAAAAAAAGAGCCTTAAAATGGGAGTAGAAAAGAAAAGATATTTGAGTCAGTTAGAAGCTGAAGGTTTAAAAGAAGTTGTTCCGGAAAGTTTTCCGGGAAAAGTAATTCCGGCTGGAAATGGAGCAAATATTGTGGTGACCACCCTTGATTCCGTTGTTAACTGGGGTCGATCCAATTCGTTGTGGCCACTTTATTTTGGTACCAGTTGTTGTGCCATTGAAATGATGCAGACAGGAGCTCCGAAACACGACTTTTCGCGTTTTGGTTTTGAAGTAGCCAGACCTTCCGCCAGACAAGCCGATCTAATCATCATCGCAGGAACTATTGTCAATAAAATGGGGCCGGTATTAAGAAGGTTGTACGATCAAATGGCCGAACCTAAATATGTTATTGCTATGGGAGCATGTGCAATTTCCGGTGGTCCGTTCTATTATAATTCATATTCCGTCATTAAAGGTGCCGACCATGTAATTCCGGTGGATGTTTATGTGCCCGGATGCCCACCAAGGCCAGAATCATTATTAGAAGGAATGATCATGTTACAGGATAAAATAAAGAAAGAGAACATGAAAGAAAAGATCAATCCAATTGACGGTTTTGATGAAGGAAATATTTAGCATCTAAGCATATAGATACCATGAAAAACGAAGAACTACAAAATATTATTAATGGCTTAGGAGAAAATCTGGAATTCACAGAAGAAGGATCGGAATATTTAACCCTGACGGTCTCTAAAGAACAGCTTCATGAAGTTTGCAGTAAGTTAAAAACGGAGCCCAAACTAAAATTTGATTATGCTTTTTGCATCACAGGAATGGACTGGGGTGAAGAGCTTGGTGTTATTTATCACCTGGAATCCACCGAATTTAAACATGCCATGGTTGTAAAAGTGAAAACAGAAGACAGGGAGAATCCAACACTAGATTCTGTTAGTGATATATGGAGAACAGCCGAGTTTCACGAAATGGAAGTCTATGATTTTTTTGGTATAAAATTCAATAATCATCCAAATTTAAAACGTCTTTTCTTAACCCCCGATTGGGTCGGATGGCCATTGAGAAAAGATTATGTAGACGAAGCTAATATGATTGTTAAATAAGAATTTTCATGACCAATCAAGAATTAAAAACCAAAATAAAAACGGAAGAATACTTCGTTAATATGGGGCCCCAGCACCCTGCAGCTCATGGTGTTTTGCGTTTGATTTTAACCATTGATGGAGAAATAATCAAAAATGTTGAGCCCGATCTCGGTTATATACATCGCTCGATAGAAAAAATGTGCGAAAGAGATAGTTACCAGCAAATCGTTCACCTCACAGACAGGATGGATTATTTATCTTCTCATATCAATAATGAGGCTGTTTGCTTAGTGGTAGAAAAAGGACTGGAAATAGAGGTTCCTGATCGCGTAAAAGTGATTCGTACTATTATTGGTGAACTTACTCGTATCGCATCTCATTGTTTATGGTGGGGAGTAATGGGAATGGACCTGGGGGCATTAACTACTTATTTCTATGCTTTTAGAGATCGCGAGATGATCAACGATATTTTTGAAGAAACCTGCGGTGCCAGACTGACCATGAATTACAATATTCCCGGCGGACTGATGTTTGATATTCATCCCAATTTTATAAATCGAACCAAAGAGTTTATCAAGCATTTTAAAACTAAAATTCCTGAATACGACCGTTTATTAACGGGAAATGTAATTTTCGAAAAAAGAACGAAAGGGGTTGGAATTCTAACAAAAGAAGATGCTATTTCATTTGGTGTATCAGGTCCGGTTGCCAGAGGGTCCGGTTTTTCAAATGATGTGAGAATACACCATCCGTACAGCGCATATGACCGTGTTGAATTTAAAGAAGCATTATTTACATCAGGAGATACCTACGCGAGATATAAAGTAAGAATCATGGAAATGTGGGAATCGATGTCAATTATTGAACAATTGATTGATAATATCCCGGAGGGAGAAACCAAAGTGACAACAAAAGCAGTAATTAAATTACCAAAAGGTGAATTTTACCAGCGTGTTGAAACAGCAAGAGGAGAATTAGGGGTTTATATAAATAGCACCGGAACTAAAAATCCGTACAGGCTTAAATTCCGTTCACCGGGATTTTCGAATTTATCAGTTTTAAACCATATTTCAAAAGGAGGTAAAATAGCCGATTTAGTAGCTACTATGGCTTCATTTGATTTTGTAATTCCAGATATAGATCGCTAATAAGACTAATTTTTTAATGATGAATTTACCATTAAGCATAACAAAAACAATAAGTGATTGGATTTACGCTACCATGCCTGAAAGTGCTGCGACGGTTACCATTTGGGTTTTAATTGCAGTAGCTTATCTTACCTTATTTGCAGTGGCAGGATTGTATTTAGTATTGTTAGAACGCAAAGTAGCGGCTTGGTTTCAATTGAGGCTAGGACCAAACAGAGTCGGACCCGGTGGAATGTTTCAAACCATGGCAGATGCTTTAAAACTGGTTTCCAAAGAATTGACAAGTACTGAAAGGGTTGACAATTTTTTATTCAATTTAGCACCTTATTTTGTAATTGTTTCTTCACTAATTGCGATTAGTGTTTTTCCATTTTCAAGACAATTTCAAGCCTTTGATATCAATATTGGGGTGTTCTTTTTATTGGCAGTCTCTTCAATTGGTGTGATAGGAATTTTATTAGGAGGATGGGCAAGTAATAATAAGTTTGCTTTGATAGGTGCCATGCGAAGCGGTTTGCAAACCATTAGTTATGAATTATCGGTAGGAATGTCAATACTAACGATGGTTTTATTGACAGGGTCTTTACAATTGTCTGAAATTATTGAGGTACAAAGAACTGGGGGCTGGTTGATCGTGCAAGGGCATATTCCTGCAATAATCGCTTTTATGGTTTTTATGATAGCCGGAACCGCCGAAACCAACAGGGCACCTTTTGATTTGGTAGAAGCAGAATCTGAATTAGGAGCAGGTTTTCACACAGAGTATTCGGGGATGAAATTTGCCTATTTCTTTTTAGCGGAATTTATCAATATGTTTATTATTGCTTCAATAGCTGTCGTATTATTTTTTGGTGGATGGTTATCTCCTTTCGGAATCACAGATAGTATTGCATGGTTTCCGGAATCAATTTGGTTTTTGATAAAAGTATTGATCATTATCTTTTTGATGATGTGGTTTAGATGGACTTTTCCAAGATTGCGGGTAGATCAATTATTAACCCTGGAATGGAAGTATTTATTGCCAATAAACTTAGTGAATATAGTAATAATGGCAATTGTAATTTGGTTGAATTGGATAATTTAATAAATGATAAAGAACAACAATGAGTTACTTTTCAGATATATATAACGGAATAAAAACCTTACTAACCGGAATGAGTGTTACTGGAGGTTATTTTATTCGTGCACGAAAGGGTAGTATCACACAACAATATCCCGATAACAGAGATACATTAAAAATGTTCGACAGGTTTAGAGGTGAAGTTGTCATGCCACATGACGATAATAATGAACATTATTGCACCGGTTGCCAGAAATGTGAAATAGCATGTCCTAACGGTACAATTGAGATCGTCTGGGACAGACAGGTTGATCCGGCAACGGGGAAAAAGAAAAAAATGATTGATAAGCACATCTATCATTTGTCTATGTGTACCATGTGTGGTTTGTGTATCGAAGCTTGCCCGACCGATGCTATTGTATGGGCCCAGAATTACGAAAATTCTGTTTACGACAGAAGCATGCTAACAAAAGTATTGAACCAACCTGGCTCAAAGGTACAAGCAGGAATCGAAGATTAATATTATGGAAAGAATCGTATTTTATCTTATAGCCTTGATCATGATCGTTTTCGCGATTAAAGCTGTTTCAAGTAGAAAAATGCTAAGAGCAGTGATCTACCTTTTATTTGTATTGATGGGAATCGCAGGTATCTATTTTATGGTAGATTATTCCTTTATGGCAGCTATACAGCTTGCTGTATACGCAGGAGGTGTGATTGTTTTGATCATTTTTTCTGTATTGCTTGTGCACCATATCGAATTGAGACTTGAGGTTTCAAATTTATCTCAACGCATTTTGGCAGGATTGTTAAGCCTTTCAGGACTTTCGCTCACTTTGTATGCGATTTTTACTTATGAATTCAACCCTGTTGAGAATTATAATAGCATTGAAGTACGCGACATAGGGCTTGGGATGTTGAGCTATAAGGAGGGTGGTTTTATACTTCCGTTTGAAGTAATTAGTGTGTTAATTGTAGCTGTTATGATAGGTGCCATTGTAATAGCTAAAGGAAAAAGATTAGAACAGTAAAACGAAGCTAAATGATACAAGGAATAAGTATATATGAGATTTTAACTTTGACTTCCATCATATTTTTTATTGGAGTGTACGGTTTTCTCACAAGAAAGAATCTGATCACAATGTTGCTGTCAATTGAATTGATTCTCAATGCCTCAGCTATCAATTTTGTAGTGATCAATACCTATTTATATCCTGATGTGCTTCAGGGCGTATTCTTCTCGATTTTTATTGTGGCGATTGCAGCAGCCGAAACTGCCCTTGCCGTTGCAATTGTAATCAATTTGTACAAACTGATCACTTCCGTTGAAGTAGAAGACACGGAAACAATGAAATATTGAATAATGAAATAATGTAATTATGGATTTTAGCTATACAATTTTAATTCCACTTATTCCTTTGGCAGTATTTCTATTGCTGGGGATCAATTACAAAAGCATAAAGCCTTCGGTATCGGGTTGGATAGGGTCTTTAGGCCTTTTTGCCACCCTTGTACTGTCCTATTATACAGCATATCAGTATTTCTTTGTGGTGGGAAAAGTAGGTGATATCTACCAGACATTTACTGAGCAATGGCGCTGGATGAGCTTTACCGAGACCCTGTATATTGATATGGGAGTGATGATCGATCAGATTTCCGTTATGATGCTTGTTGTAGTGTCAACGATTTCGTTTATGGTTCATCTTTACAGCAGGGGCTATATGAAAGGCGACCCGGGTTATACCAAGTTTTTTGCTTTTCTGTCTTTGTTTACCTTCTCGATGATGGGATTGGTTCTGGCAGTAAACCTTTTTCAGATCTATATTTTCTGGGAATTGGTTGGTGTTTCATCCTTTTTACTGATTGGTTATTATTATACAAAACCATCAGCTGTAGCAGCAGCAAAAAAAGCTTTTATTGTAACCAGATTCGCTGATCTTGGATTCCTGATAGGTATCCTGATCATAGGGTATTATGGAGGGTCATATGATTTTGCAACCTTAAATGATCTCGAAGGTAATGTGATCACCAATTGGGCCTCAACCTCCTTTATGGGATTGTCTGTAATTACCTGGGGGCTATTATTGATTTTTATAGGGGGTGCCGGAAAATCTGCTATGTTTCCCTTACACATCTGGCTGCCTGATGCAATGGAAGGGCCTACGCCCGTATCAGCTCTTATTCACGCGGCAACCATGGTTGTGGCAGGGGTATATCTTGTAGCGAGATTATTCCCATTATACTATTTTGTGGAAGATGGTTATGCTTTAAATGTCGTAGCCTGGGTAGGCGCGTTTTCAGCACTTTTTGCTGCCATTATCGCATTGACCCAAAACGATATAAAAAGGGTATTGGCCTTTTCGACAATGTCCCAGATTGGTTATATGATGCTGGCTCTGGGTGTTTCAGGTTATTACGGACATGATGGGCTGGGTTATATGGCTTCAATGTTTCATTTGTTTACCCATGCGATGTTTAAAGGTTTACTTTTCTTAGGAGCAGGGTCAATTATACATGCGATTCATAGCAATTATTTGCAGGATATGGGAGGCTTGAGAAAATATATGCCCATAACCCATATCACTTTTTTGATAGCCGCCTTATCGATTGCCGGATTCCCTGGTTTTGCAGGTTTCTTTAGTAAAGATGAAATACTTGTAGCGGCATATGAGCACAACAAGTTGATCTATGTGATCGGCGTGGTCGTTGCCGGATTGACAGCCTTTTATATGTTCAGATTATATTTCGGTATTTTCTGGGGAAAGGACACCAAATACGAACATACACCTCATGAGTCTCCGGTCTCTATGACTTTTCCTTTGGTCTTTCTGGCCATTATGAGTGCCGTTGCGGGTTATATCCACTTTAGTGAATATGTGACGGTTGATCATCAGCCTTTTGAAGCCCATTTGAATTACCCCTTGGCGGCTATAGCAGTTGGGGTTGGTTTACTCGGAATAATTCTTGCCTTTATTTTTTATAAAAAACCAAGTGGTCTTCCTGAAAAGGTTGCTGCTTCCTTCGGATCACTATATCAGTGGGCCTTTGATAAATTCTATTTTGATGAGTTGTACTTATTCGTGACTAAAGAGATTATTTTTAAGAGGATCTCGGCTCCTTTTGCCTGGTTTGACAGGCATATAGTAGATGGTACTATGAACCTGATTGGTAATTCAACGGTGTCTGGTTCTGAAAAGATCAAAAAAATACAAACAGGACGCGTGCAGGACTATGCCTTTGCTTTTATAGCAGGCGCGGTAGTATTGGCGATGATTTTTATTTATAAATGGATTATTTAGTTTTAAGATGGATATACTAAGCTTATTTGTTGTCGTACCTGCCATTACCATTTTGGTATTGATTTTTTCGAAAAATTTAAAACAAACCAGAGTTATTGCGGCTGTTGGGATGTTTGTGCAGTTTGTCATGTCTTTGAATTTAATTTTCGCCTATGTCAA
>CAJQNF010000134.1 GCA_905479625.1 uncultured Flavobacteriaceae bacterium
GCGTTGGTATTAACAAGATCAATGCTCTCCAGTGCCATAATTCTTAAACCATAATAATCGTCGCTTAAGGCTGATTCTATAGTTTTAAAGGCCAGTTCATTGCTTTGCTGATCAGTCAAACCTTCAATTGCTTCTCTTCTATCTTCATATTTTTTGCCAACCTTATACAAATGAACAAGATTTTCTGCCGTTTTTTCATCATTGATTTCTGCCAAAAGCGTTCGGTCAGCATCAACATTTACCAGATCAGGCTTATCGGTATACTTAAAAGAGAAAGATTTACTTTTTTCATCAACCCAAACTTCATAACGTTTAGGATTATCTCCTTCAAAAACCTCTATTGCCAAAGGAAACTGAAATAGGCCTTCCTGAGTTTGTTCGATCTGAACCGTTACGATCTTGGCTTCTTCGCTGTATACATATTTTACGTCTAGTTTAGGATGACCATTGTTAAAGTACCATTGATTAAAGAACCAATTCAGGTCTTTTCCCGTTACTTTTTCAAAGGCTAACCTCAATTGATGCGCTTCACCCGTTCCGTATTTGTTATCATTCAGATATTGATTCATTCCAGCTTTAAATGCATCATCACCAATATAGCTTCTCAACATATGTAAAATAGTACCTCCTTTGTTATAAGAAACAGCGTCAAACATATCTTCACGCGTATTATAATGGTAACGAACCAGGTCTTTTAATTCGTTGTCAGGAGATATATAACCTTTAACTTCATCATAACGATGCGCGTCTGCCGCATCCTTTCCATATTTATATTCGATCCACAAGTATTCGCTATAATTTGCAAATGATTCATTTACTGTTAGGTTACTCCAGCTTTCTGTAGTGACCAGGTCTCCAAACCAATGATGAAATGCTTCATGCGCAATAACACTTTCCCAGGTATTATCATCAACTAGTTGCCCAGCTGTCTGATAGGCCATTTCTCCATGCATTACTGCAGTGGTGTTCTCCATAGCGCCACTTACATAATCTCTCCCCACTATTTGTGCATACTTGGGCCAGATGTATTCCACGCCTGTGTAATTAGAAAAGAATTCAAGCATTTCAGGAGTGTCTCCAAATATGCCTTGGGCATAAGGTTCATATTCCTTTTCAACATAGTAATCAACAGCAATATCTTTCCATGTATCCTTTACAATACTATATTCACCGACACCCATAAAAAATAGGTAAGGCGCGTGTTTCTGATCAAATTTCCAGTAATCAGTACGTGTGCCGTCATTATTTTTAGTTTGTTCCTTTAACAGCCCGTTTGAAAGTGTTACATATTGCTCCGGAACCGTCATATAGATTTCCTGAGAAGTCTTTTGATTTGGGGAATCAATAGTTGGAAACCAGCAGCTGTTCGCTTCTGTTTCTCCCTGCGTCCAGATTTGGGTTGGCTTTTTTGGATCTGTACCTAAAGGATCAATAAAATACAAGCCTTTGGCACTTGTAATGGCAGCGCTACCCTTTTCTTTTACTTCTTCAGGTCTTGCTGTATATTTGATATAAATTGTATACTCATCTCCTTTAGCATAAGTATTCCCAAGTTTTATTTGAAGCTTGGACTCATCGTAGGTATATTTTAACTCCTTTCCATTTGAAGTAATTGTATGAATGAGCATGGCTTTGGCATCAAGTTCTAATTCACTGACATTATAGAAATGCGGCGTTAACGTGATCCAGGCCTCACCGGCCATCTGACTTTTTTCATAATCAAAACTCACTTTGAGTTTTGTGTGCACAAGGTCACTTACTTTTTCACGCTCTCCTCTGTATTGTGTATTTATAGCCTCTGTTTCCTGTGCTATCGAGTGTCCAATACTCAGGAAAAAGCATAATAATAGTACTTTAAATTTCATAGGTTCTTTAAAATTAATGGATTGTGCCGCAAATATAGATGAATATATGGTAAATTACTCGTTAAAAAATGGTTAAAAAAAAACCGTTTCAGCAGGGCTAAAACGGTTTGTAAAAGGTTGATATGGACTATTAATCGAAATCAATATCTCCAAAAAGATCTGTTATTTGAGCCATAGCATCGCTCGCGCCTTCACCATCGATATTTTTTAGATCCTGGGCCATTTTCATGATTTTTTCAGGGTCCATTTTGTTACCCAAAACCCTGGCCAAGGCAAAGCCTTTCTCGTTGTCGGCTGCATATAGCACAAATTCATTAATTGCTTCATCAGCTCCTTGATAATTGATGATGATATTCATGTTTTGATGTTTCATACGCATCAATTCATTGTATTTCTTGCCTTTAAGAATTCCCTTTACCTCTGCTGATTCAACCTCGTATTCTGCTTTGTTTTCTTCAGTGATCTTAAAGGCCAGGATATTCAATTTCTTTATGGTGGCCATTGTTTCCTTGGTTTCCTGAGAAGCTTCATCTCCAACTTTTAGCAAGCTGGCTGGAAGATCAATAGCTATAAAATTATTACTTTCCTGTTTTTGAACGTAGTACTCCTGAATCGTCGGTTGTTTATTGCAAGCCACTAGAAGTAGCGAGGCAAAAAGCAACATTGAAAATGTTTTGATCATCTTGTTCATGGTTTCGTATATTATTTGTTTTTACTTGCTTTTTCCAAGTGCTCACCTCCGGGAAGGTCCATTTTTTCAGTTAATTTTGCAATCTGATTCAGGTCAATATCTCCTGTTAAAGAAATAATCACAGATTCATTAGAAGAACTTTCACCATCTTTTACGAACATAAACAGTTCTTTGACAAAATCTTCTGATTTCCCTTCCTTTACATAAATGGTTACATTACTTCCGCCATCTTTCACAGTCATTAACTTTTCAAGTTTGGCTGATTTTAAGTAGTTTGTTGCCGCTTTTTGCATTTGAACTGCTACTTCTGCACTTTCCGTGGCAAAAACTCTTAGGGATTCTATGTTTTTGATCAGATCCATGTATTCATCATCTGATTCTGAGCCTATTTTACTCATTAAAGAAAATGCTTTTTGGGTGACAACTACTGAGGTTACCCCTTCTATATCTTCGAACTTGTCGAATTGTGACTGAGCGCTGGCGATCCAGCCAGACATTACCATCACTGCTACTAAAATGATTCTATTGATTTTCATGATCTTATTGTTTTTATAATTTATTAGACTTGTTTTATTGATTAAAAATTCTCTTTTGTGTATTCTCAAAGGTTCTTAGCTGGGCCATTGCATTAGTTCCTTTGTTAAAATTATCCAGTTGCGCTACCGCTCCTGTGCCTTTATTAAGGCTAAATGAGATGAGCTCAAGCGCTTTTTGGGTTTCCATATAAGCTAATCTTGCCTCTTCTTTTTCAGTTTCGTTTTGTTGGTAAACAGAATAGATCCCTATAAAGAATACCATCATCGCTGCAATCGACAACCATTTAATACTAATGGTTTTTTTGCTTTCCTTTGTTAATTGTATGGCTCTATTAGATGTCTCTAAAGAACTATTGCTAAAGAAATTAAACATTTCTTTATATTGTTCTAAATGTTTCGGAACTTCCTCTTGAGCAAAGTACTCTTGTAAAATGGCTTCTTCCTGTATGCTGGTTTCTGCCTCAAAATATTTTTCCAGTAAGTTTTCGATTTTAGCCAATTCCATAATTCTGTTTTTTAATAAAATTCTGTCTTAATGTTTTCCTTGCTCTTGACAGCGCCACCCTTATTGCGGTGGGCTCCATATTCATGATCTTTCCTATTTCATGGTACTCGTAATTTTCAACATCCCTTAACTGAATGATCGTTCTTTGTTTTTCCGGCAGGTCATTCATCATTCTTTTAATAATGGTTGCACTGTCTTTATATTCAATATTGCTTTCTACTTCAACCGATTCATCCTTATAATTACTGTGAACCAATGTTAAATTTGAAGCTCTTTTTGATTTTAACTGATCTAGACAATAATTTTTAGTCATCATCATGGCATACGCCTCTACATTGTCATAACCTTCTATTTTACTTTTATTCTTCCAAAGTTTAAAGTACAGTTCTTGAGTCGCATCTTCTGCTTCATCTGAGGACACCAACAGTCTTTTCGCTAATCGAAAAACCTTGTCCTTAAATGGTAAAACCGTTTCTAGAAATTCTTTCTGGTTCATTAATTCTAAATAAATAAGCAATTTATCAAATCTGCTACACCTTTAACACGAGTTAGTCTCTAATTTGTTACATCAATTTTGAAAAAATAAATAATTATTGTTATTTTTACAATCTTGTTAAAAAGAATTGATTATTCTGAAGCGCAATATTAGTATCAGTTTTTCTTGACAGGCCTTTTATCATTATCAAACTATCAAACTATTTATTATCGCGCAAAACGTTTAAAAGATGAGCGCCATTGTGGTATGATGACAACCATAAATAAAGAAGTCAGTGAAGCTTATACTATAGTTTTAAACTGATTTTAGAAAAATTGTCATATAAAAATTGAAAGAAGAATTTAAAAAAAAGAAAAATGAAAAAGTATTTTCCCTATTTAACAGCATTCTTATTCCTGTTATTATTTGCATGTACCGATTCAGGTGAAATTGAAGAAGTTGTTGCACCAATTGATAATGGACCTGAGGTTGTGGTTCCTAATCCCAGTGCTGGGATAAATGATTTTATATGGAAAGCAATGAACGACTTATATCTTTGGCAGAATGACGTGCCAGTTCTCGCAGATGATCGTTTTAATAATGAAGAATATAATGCATACTTACAGGCATCATCAGCTCCCGAAAATTTTTTCTACAGTTTATTATATGATAGAGAGAATGTAGATTTTTTTAGTTTTTTTGTCGAGGACTATGTGGAAAGGCAAAATTCAGTTCAAGGGATCTCACTTTCGAATGGGGTTGACTTTGGACTGTCACGTTATGGAAATTCGAATGATGTACTTGGTTATGTTCGTTTGGTGCTTCCTGGCTCAGATGCTGACGGAAAAAATATTAAAAGAGGTGACATATTCACAGAAGTTGACGGAACACAATTGACACTGAGTAATTATAGATCCTTATTATACGGTGATAATTCAACTTATACTTTGGCAATTTCAGAAATTATAAATAATACGATTACGCCTACCGGAACAACAGTAGAATTGACCAAAACAGAGTATACAGAACCGTCAGTGAACCAATTAAGGATTATAGAAGAGGGAGGAAAGAAAATTGGTTATTTGCATTACACGCAATTTTCTACCCAAGAGAGCGAATTAAATGCTGCATTTTTAGAGCTAAAAAATGAAGGAATCACTGACCTTGTTTTGGATTTAAGATATAATCTCGGAGGATTTGGATCTGTTGCAAATTCTTTGGCAAGTATGATTACCGGGCAATTTAAAGGTGAAATAATTACAAAGGATGTTTGGAATGATAAATACCAACCATATTGGGAAGCTAATAATCCAGACTTTCTTGTGGATGTCTTTAGTGATAGAACCTCGGGTTTTTATTCTGATGAAGTAATCAATAGTTTAAATTTAAGTAGTGTTCATGTTATTGGTTTAAGCAGTACAGCTTCTGCAAGTGAATTATTAATTGTTGGATTAAAACCATATATTGATGTTACATTAGTTGGAGATTTAACTTTTGGAAAATACACAGGGTCTTACACACTTTATGATTCCCCCGGACTTTTTACTAGTGAAGAAGCAAATCCTGATCATAAATACGCGATTCAACCTATTGTAGTTAAATTTGGTAATAAATTAGGTGTAACACCACAAGGAGGTATTCAACCGGATATTATGATTACTGAAGCAATTGGAAACATGGGTGTTATCGGTAGTCCGAATGAACCTTTGTTAAGAGCAGCTATCGATGATATTATTGGAGTAGCTGCTAAACCAAGTGTCTCAAAGACATTTGAATATGAAAAAATAACTGATTACAGAGAACAGCAAAAGTATATGAATACTACTATAGTTACGAAACCTGGAATTGGTGAAGCCATGAAAAAAATGAAATCTAAAAATTAGGGAAACTAAATTCTGGCCTGTTTTTTGCTCATTACTCTTGCCAGAGTTCTGCTGTTTTGCAGAAAAAATGAAATAAGAAAAAAAGAAATGCTGAAGAAGTTTATTTTTGTTGGGATTTTGGTCTTGACGATGACAGCAAGTATTAGCTGTGAGGATACAAATGATTTTACTGAAGAGAATCCAA
>CAJQNF010000135.1 GCA_905479625.1 uncultured Flavobacteriaceae bacterium
TCTGTACTGATAGTAACTTCTTTAAAAGGAAGTGCCGGTGTTGACACATCCCATGATGTTGACAGGGAGTCTTTAGGGCTATGGTTAGCTTTCTGTGACGTAATAGTTAAACTGGTAATGAGAAGGATAAAAGTCAGGAAATATTTATTCATAAGTGAAAAGTGCTTAGTATCAGTATTAAAAGTTGATTTTAAAGACAGTCAAGATAATTAAAATATTGAATCTCTTCATTTTTTTTTTTGACAGAAAAGAAACTTGATTTGCTAAGGAAGTCTTGTTTGAGTGTACTGAAAACTTGTAATTCTTGCACTTAACAATTTACTATTATTGAAATAATAACTAAATTGAGCCTTCAAATTATTTACCTAAGCAATCATTATTATGAAATGGAAAGGAAAACGACAAAGTTCGAATGTTGATGACCGTAGAGGTCAGTCTGGCTCCGGCAGGAGATCTGGTGGATTAAATCCAATGCTATTGGGCCCATTGATCAGACTCCTTTTTTCAAAAACAGGATTGATCATAGTGGGTGTCTTTCTTGCAGGTTCATTGCTAACGGGTAATAATCCATTGAGTTTATTGGGTAATTTTTTTGGCGGAGGTGAAAGTCCAACGCAGTCTTCAGTGCCTTATCAGGGAACTGCAGAAGATAATGAATTGGCTGAGTTTAGCGGTGTTATTTTGGCAAATACAGAGGATGTTTGGAATGGACTTTTAGATAATTACCGTGAGCCTACACTGGTACTTTTTACAGGATCTGTTGCTTCTGCCTGTGGATCAGCTTCAAGTGCTACAGGACCTTTTTATTGTCCTGGTGATGAAAAATTATACCTTGACTTGAGCTTTTTTGATGATATGGCGCGTAAATTAAATGCTCCTGGTGATTTTGCGCAGGCCTATGTCATTGCTCATGAAGTAGGTCACCATATTCAAAAAATTACTGGAATTACTGATAAAGTACAAAAACTGCGAGGTGAATTGAGCCAGAAGGAATATAACAGGTACTCAGTCAGGCTAGAGCTCCAAGCCGATTTTCTGGCAGGCGTATGGGCACATCACTCGCAGCAAATGACTCAAATGATGGAGGCTGGAGATCTTGAAGAAGCTTTAAATGCTGCATTTGCCATTGGAGATGATCGTTTGCAGAAACAATCTACAGGTAGGGTAGTGCCGGATTCGTTTACGCACGGAACTTCTGAGCAACGGATAAAATGGTTTAGAAAGGGTTTTGAAAGTGGCGATCTTGCACAAGGAGATACTTTTAATGCTAATCCACTCTAATAGAAGAAATCTCCTTTAAAGTGGATAAGCACTATTTTTTAAATGGTTGGCTAACCTGATTCTTTTAAACTTTGCTTAATTGCAGCCAGTTTTTCCAACTTTTTTGTTCTCTTACCGGAGCCTCCGCAAAAGGGTCTTGAATCTTTTCCAGATCCCAACTTATAAAATTTTCACCTTTTACAGTAAGCCGGAAATAACCAGATCTTCTTACCTTTTCGATGAAACCTTGTGCTTGAAGAAATTCAAGAGAGTCATTAATTAACGGCCTGTCGCTTTCACTAAAGTGAAATTTTTTTCGCGAATAGTTCCAGATACTATACTCATTAAAATCAAGTTTGAGTTGTTGAAGAAATTTCAGTATCCGAGTACTGTTACTTAGAGTAATTTCATCCATATAGAGAGATTTTGTATTGTTATACTCAAATATAGGGCTTTATTAGTTGTAAATCAATGATATATGTCATTATTATATTATTGAAAGCCCTGTTTCAGTTTGATTTTTAGCTTCCCAGTTGTTCATTCTTCTTCTGAAATCAATTATTTTTAAATAATGGAACTTCAATGATTTCTATCCTTTTTTAGCTGGATTTTTCTATTGTTTTTAATAACTTGCCTTGGTTTTTACAGACACCATTAATTAAAAAATTTTATAATGATAAAACAAATTAAAACCAACCATCTAGGGATACTTTTTTTATTTGTTCTAGTAGCTTTTGTGGGTTGTAATCAGGAAAAAACAAAAGAAGGAAAACCAATGGAAACCAATGTGTTGTTAAAAGAATGGACGGGCCCTTATGGGGGAGTTCCAGCCTTTGATAAAATGAAAGTGGAAGATGTTAAAAGTGCTATGATCAGGGGTATGGAGTTAAATCTCGAGGAAATCGAGGCTATAGCCAATAATGAGGAAGCACCAAATTTTAAAAACACAATTGAAGAAATGGAACGTTCAGGGGAAGCTTTGGATAGAGGATTTACTTACTATGGGATTTTTAGTGGTAATATGTCTACACCTGAGTTTAGAGCGGTTCAAAGGGAATTGGCACCTTTGTTTTCTGAATTCAGATCGAAAATCACGCAAAACGAAAAATTATTTTTAAGGGTAAAGGCCTTATATGATTCTTCTAAGGTACATCCTCATGAAGATGATCAGCAGCGGGTTCTTGAGCTGGTTTATAAAAGCTTTGAGATGAATGGAGCAGAACTTGATAGCGTCAAAAAGAAAAGATATGCCGCAATAAATAAGGAGTTATCGGGCATTTACACTAAATTTTCAAACAATGTGCTTCATGACGAAGAAAACTACATCACTTATTTAACAAGCGATCAATTGGGTGGTTTGTCGGAAGGATTTATTAAGTCGGCGGCCAAAATTGCCACAGACAACGGGCAGGAAGGTAAATATGCCATTACCAATACAAGATCTTCCATGGATCCGTTTTTAACTTATTCTACTGAGAGAGATATCCGTAAAGACGTTTGGACCAACTACTATTCAAGAGGTGATAACGGTGATGAATATGATAATAATAAATTGATCAGTGATGTTTTAAAATTGCGAAGAGAGCGGGTAGAATTATTGGGATATCAAAACTATGCTGAATGGCGCTTACAAGATAGAATGGCCAAAACACCCGAAAATGCGATGGAATTGATGGAAGCGGTTTGGCCGGCGGCTATTGGCAGAGTTGCAGAAGAAGTTACTGATATGCAGGCAGTCGCTGATAAAAATGGAGATAAAATCACTATTGAACCTTGGGATTATCGCTATTATGCAGAAAAAGTGAGAAAAGTAAAATATGATTTGGATTCTGATGAAGTAAAACAATATTTACAGTTAGATAAATTAACAGACGCGATGCACTATGTTGCTGGCCGTTTATTTAATTATAAGTTTACGCCTGTGCCGGAAGGTACGGTTCCCGTTTTTCAAGAAGATGTGAAAGTTTGGGAAGTGACAGATATGGATTCTGGTGAGAATATTGGCCTTTGGTATCTTGACCCATATGCAAGACAAGGAAAACGTTCAGGAGCCTGGGCAAATACATACAGAAGTCATTCAACATTTGATGGAAAGAAAAATGTTTTGGCTTCCAACAACTCAAATTTTATCAAGCCGGCTCCGGGAGAGGCCTTGCTGGTTTCATGGGATGATGCGACGACCTTTTTCCACGAATTTGGTCATGCGCTTCATTACTTCTCATCGAATGTTAGATATCCAACATTAAATGGAGGGGTAAGAGATTATACCGAGTTTCAATCACAATTGTTGGAACGCTGGTTGTCTACAGACGAAGTGATCAATGAGTTTTTGGTACATAACAAAACGGGAGAACCTATGCCTCAGGAATTGGTTTCAAAAATTAAAAAAGCCTCAACATTTAACCAAGGCTTTTCGACAACTGAATATTTGGCATCTGCCATCATGGATATGAAATTTCATTTGGCAGACCCTGCGAATATAGATGTAGATAAATTCGAGCGGGAGACTTTAGCGGAATTAAAAATGCCTAAAGAATTACCAATGCGTCACAGAACACCTCATTTTGGTCATGTTTTCTCAGGAGAAGGCTATGCTACTGCCTATTATGGGTACATGTGGGCCGATGTATTGACAGCCGACGCCTCAGAAGCTTTTTCAGAAGCACCTGACGGATTCTATGACAAAGAAGTTGCGGAGAAGCTTGTTAAGTATCTTTTTGCACCGAGAAATTCGATGGATCCTGCAGATGCCTATCGTATGTTTAGAGGTAGAGATGCCAAAATTGAAGCGTTAATGAGAGACAGAGGTTTTCCTGTTACTACAAAATAGTAGTTTTCAAACGAAGCATATGTACGCATATATGTCATAAAAAAACCTCAGTCTTGCTGAGGTTTTTTGTTTTGTAATGTTGCCCATTTTATGCCTGATAAAATCACCTATTTTCGAAGACCCGCATTGGCTGGTTGATTGGGTTTTCCTGATTGGTTTAATGTAATATTTAATTAAAATTGTATCTTACAATAGTTCATTATTAACATGTAAAACTCACCAAAATGTCCAGACTTCCTTCACTCGTTTTTTTTCTATTCTTTTTTGTTTCAACCTATAGTCAATCTGAAATTTATGAACTGCGGGTATATGAAATGGAGTTCTTTAAACCGGCCAATGTTTTACATGATTATTTTCAAAATGCGCTGATCCCGGCATTAAATCGTCAGGGTATAAATAATGTTGGGGCTTTTGAAGAACTAGGTGAGGCCTTGCCTAAAAAAATATATTTATTGATTTCATATCCTAATATGCAAGCGCATCATGAGACGGCTGATCAATTATCAAGTGACGCGCAATTCAAATCAGATGCCGCATCTTATATGACTGCTCCATCGGATCAAATTCCTTTTAAACGGATTGAAAGCGCCTTTATAAGGTCAGCTAAAGGATTTCCCAACCTGGTCAAGCCAGCAGATGATTCAGAAGTATTTGAATTGAGAATTTATGAGAGTTATAATGAAGATGCGTTGCGAAGAAAGGTGAAAATGTTTAATGACAGTGAATTTGATATTTTTGAAGATGTAGGTCATCATATGGTATTTTTTGGAGCCAATATTTCAGGTGATCAGATGCCTTGTCTGACCTATTTGATAGCCTCAAAAGATATGGCAGAGAACAAGGAAGCCTGGTCGAAGTTTGGGCCTCACCCTGAGTGGCAACGTATCGTTAAACTTGAAGAATATGCCAACGCTATGAATAGTATTATCAGGGTATTTTTAAAACCGCTTGGCTATTCACAATTGTAGAGATTTTATGCTATTTTGCAGCTTAGTTGATCAGTTCCAGTATTAAAATTAAAAATAAATAAATGAAGCATTTACTATTAACAGTTACCCTTTTAATTTCTTTTGTGTTTGTGGCCTCGGCCCAGGATAAACAGGCTTACCAATTATTTAAAAATAATGGTAAAAAAGCCAAATATGATAAAATGATCAATGACCTTGCTAAAAGCGATATGGTGTTTTTTGGCGAATATCATACGAATCCAATTTCACATTGGTTGCAATTGGAGATGAGTAAAAGTTTTTATGAGATCAAAGGAGATAAATTGTTCTTTGGTGCTGAAATGTTCGAAAATGGAAACCAATTGGTGATCGATGAATATTTAAAAGGTTTTTACAAAGAGGATAAAATGCTAGCTGAAATTACGCAATTATGGGGTAATTACAATACGGATTATAGACCCCTGCTGGAATTTGCTAAAGAAAAGAAACTGCGCTTTATTGCTACAAATATTCCCAGAAGATATGCTTCCATGATCAATAAAAAAGGAATGGATGCTTTAAAGGAATTAAGTCCTGAAGCGCTCTCTATGATTGGACCTGATTTAGAAAAATATTTTGACCCAACGGTAAAAGCCTATGCTGAGATGGCTGATATGATGGGGGGGCATGTTCCCCCGAATATGTTAAATATTCAAGCTGCTCAAGCTTCGAAAGATGCTACTATGGCCCATTTTTCTCTTCAGAATTATAACTCAGGAGATTTCTTGTTTCACTTTGAAGGATCCTATCATTCCAACTATGAACAAGGTATCATTTGGTGGATCAATAAAATTCAGCCAGGACTAAAAATAAAGTCAATCACTACCGTAACCGAATCAGAATGGTTAGATATGACTGATGAGGAAAAAGCCAACATTGCTAACTATATAATTGTAGTGGCAGACGATATGACTCAGACAAAAAGATAAAGGCGGCTACTTTTATTTAGACACAAAAGCTCCAAATACCAATCGCTTGTTAAACAGCATATATTCACTTGATCAATAGTATAAAATGATAAAATCAAACGTTGTTAAGATACGATTAGAAAAATTGAAACTCTTTTGTATCCTAGGCATGATTTTAATAACGTCATGTTCAAAGCAAAAAGATGCAATACCAGAACAGACAAGCAATTTTTGTAAAAGCATTCACAGAAATGACAGTATCAGTTTATCCGATGAACTTAAGGGTCTTGATGAATTGATGCGCACCAAAACCGGTGTTTATGTTCTCGAAGATGGCGCCGGTTCGATGGTTTCACGTGCCTGGCTGACAGATTATGCAGAAGAAACGATTGATATTCAGTATTTTATTTTTTCTACTGATAACGTGGGGTTGATTGCTTGTGATTATCTGGTGAGAGCGGCCGACCGCGGAGTAAAAGTGAGAATTCTGGTTGATGATATCATGGTGGATGCGCAGTTGGAAGATATTGTAACCATGGACTCTCATAAAAATATTGATATCAAAATATACAATCCGGGATTCAATCTAGGGAAAAGCATTTTAAGTAAAGCCAAAAAGGCTGTAACGGACTTTAGATCAGTGAATCAACGTATGCACAATAAAACTTTCATAGTAGATCATAAGGTTGTCATCACAGGAGGGCGAAATATCGCTGATGAATATTTCGATTATGACCATGAATACAATTTTAGAGACCGAGATGTTTTATTGCTGGGGAAAGCAACAAAAAGTGTAGGAAGCTCATTCAATCAATTTTGGAGCGATTCCCTGAGCGTACCCATTAGTACCCTAAGTGATGAACCTTCAGGTGGGCTAAGTACTGAAGACAAATTTGCAAGACTGCATGAATATGCCTGTAATCCTGAAAATTTCTGGCCCCAGATTAGGACACGAATAGAGAATATTCCTTTGGCTTTTAGAACATTAAAAAGCTCAGGGGATTTTATATGGGTAGATGAAGTTGAGTTTGTTTCAGACTTACCCGGTAAAAACGATGGAAAAAGTGGCTTGGGAGGAGGAGGTATATCCACCAGTGCCCTGATCGATTTAGTCAAAAATGCCAAACACTCGCTTGATATTCAAACACCTTATTTGATCACTTCTGAGTTGAGTCAGGATCTTTTTAGGGAAGCTGTTCAGCGAGGTGTAAAAATCAGGATATTGACCAACAGCCTTGCCTCAACTGACAATGTAGAGGCTTTTAGCAGCTATCAAACCGACAGAAAAACCCTACTCGAAACGGGCGTTAGAATTTATGAATTCAGACCTGATGCTGCTGAACGGACAAGGATCATGACGGGTGAATTACAAAAAACCTTAGACCATAAGCCTATTTTTGGTCTCCACGCTAAATCTATGGTTGTAGATGGTCAAATTACAGTTATAGGAACCTTTAACTTAGATCCCAGAAGTGCCAATTTAAACACAGAATGTGTGACTGTTATTCATTCAGAAAAAATTTCAGAGCAGGTGCTAAAAGGGATGGAAGAAGAATTTAAAGCTGAAAATTCCTGGGAAACAACCGTTGATTTTAACCCTGATTCTGAGGTAAGTAATTTGAAAAGAGTCAAAACCTGGACACGGAAAATTCTTCCCAAGGATATCTTATAAAATTTAAGCGAGGGTTCAGCGAGTAAGAAAATAATTACTTTAAAAACCGACTTTTCTTCTTAGTACATTCTCTTCTTGTATAATAATTTTATCCAGGAAATGAGCGACTTTGTTTGTAATAAAATTTTCGTTGATTTCATTCGGATTAAAACTTCCTATTTCATTAATATCTCCTTCAGTTATAGGTTCAAGGTCAGCTGGATAAACTATAAACACTGCTATATCACCATTATATTTCTGTGAAAAAACCAAAGCAGCGCCCTTAATAAATTCAAAATCAGTGGAGCCATTCATTTGTTCGATCATGGATGATGGAAAAGTGTTAAAAGTAATATTGATGGCGCTGTTGTTCATCAGCCAGTCAAGTTGTTGCACTTGCCATCCAATGTCAAAATTGGCCTGTATGTCATTCAGCGTTTTTAGCAGCAATGGTAAGGTAATATCTCTCCATTGTTTTCTTTTTTCCAACACTTTCTCAAGTGAATTTACATAGTCACTCACCGATTTGTTTAAGATGTTAATTTCCATAATTCATGTTTTTGAAAGTAATTTAGAATGAGAGTCCTTATAGGAACTTTGCTATTCTTGGATGACATAATCAATCTTAGGATACTTAAATTTATCAGTATTTTCGGCAAGTTTCATTGACCTTAATCAGCTCAATTATTGATTACGGTCAATAAGGCTTTATTTATTGTAACCCTATTCGAATCAGATCTTTTATATAAAAAGTTAAAAGCTTACACTTAATCAACTAATTAAAGTAGTTTTGCCGACAATTTAAAAATAGCAGGTATGAAGCGCATCAATGAATATAAAAAGCTTTTTAAGGTAGAAGGGGAGATTGATTTGAAAAAATTAAAAACCACCTATAGAGGCCTGGTAAAAGAATGGCATCCTGATAAATTTCAGGACGAAGCAGAAAAGGAAGAAGCTGGTGAAGTAAGTCAGCAGATCATTGATGGGTACCATTTTTTGGTAAGTATAGCTCCGGAAACCAAAGAATCAAATGCAGAGGATTACCATACTACCATAACTGAATCGCAAGTGGCAGATTTTTTTCATAAAAGTATGCGCTTAGAGGTTACTTTTACTGATGGTAACACATACGAGTATTTTGGCGTGAACCATAAGCTTTTTAACAAATTCGCTAACAGCAGATCCCTGAATAATTTTGGCAAAAGAAATATTTTCAACTCCTACCTTTACAGAAAGTCGAAAAAAGCATCAGTGATGGCTTAAAAATAGCTCGTCCCTTTTTTTTGAAAGGATTCTAATTTTTAGAGACTAAGTTCCTAATGAATTTTAAATTAGAAATGATGTCTGTAAAATTACCTTTCCATTTGATCATAGTTGTTGGCCTTTTTTCGCTTTTTATACAAGATGTCAATGCCCAAGGGTGCAGTGACGCCGGGGTGTGCACTATTGATAGTTTTAAACCACATGATCACAATGAGGGTCATGAACTTCAAAATACTTTTAAAGCCGGCTTAAACTTTGGAGCTGCTGATTATGATATCAGTGTTTTTGGCACTTATTTAGACTATAGAAGAGAAGTGAATGATCGTTTGTCAGTAGATGCTAAATTAACAACACTTTCGCAATCTGGAAATGATATTTCAACCTTTGGTCTATCAGATATTTATGTCAATGGGAATTATAAGTTAGGCAAGAACGCTTCTTTGACTTTAGGATTTAAGATTCCTTTATCGGATGCCAATAAGAAAGAGAACGGTTTGGCTTTGCCGATGGATTATCAGTCGAGTTTAGGAACTTTTGATTTGGTTTTAGGCATTGGCTATTCTATTAAAAAGTTACAATTGTTAGCTGCTTTACAACAACCCCTTACGCAAAATAACAATGAGTTTCTTTCTAATCAGTATGACTCAGATTCGCCTTTGAGTGAATTTCAATCTACCAATCAATTTAAAAGAAGTGGAGACTTATTATTGCGTGTTTCTTATCCTTTAAATTTAGGAAAAAAATTGATTTTTACACCTAGTTTGCTACCGATCTATCACTTGAGTAATGACAAGTTTACCGATATAACGGGTATTGAAAATGAAATTGACGGGTCTCAGGGATTGACCTTGAACTGGAATACCTATTTTGATTATTATATCAATGAGAAACATGCTTTGCAACTCAGTTTAGGGTCACCATTTATAGTTAGAGAAACAAGGCCCGATGGTTTAACCAGGAGTTTTGTGGCTAATTTAGAGTATCGAATTAATTTTTAGTGAGCCATCAGGTGTCAGCAACAGCCTTCTGACCCTATACAAAATACATTTTCAAATTACCTTTGTTAGTTCGTTATTTTCCAGATAATTGCGTAACTTAGAGCTCCTTACTTATCAGATCTGCGTAATTATTAGAAATATTCTTTACGTATGAAATGGAAAACTTTACTATCCGAACTGAAACGTAGGCATGTATTCAAATCTACCATTGCCTACCTAGCTATTTCATGGATCGTCCTGCAAATCGCATCCACTATCTTACCAGCATTTAATGCTCCAGAATATACCCTTAAGATCTTGATTTATGTCTTGTCTGTTGGGCTCATTTTCTGGATCGCTTTTTCATGGATTTACGATTTGACCGCTGATGGTATTCAAAAAACAGATGATCGCCCAGCCGATGAAGAAACCATAAAATTGACCAATAAAAGATTGAATAAGGTGATAGCAGGTTCGCTGAGCTTTGCCGTATTATTGCTAGTTGTGGTCAGTTTTTGGGCAGGGTCCAACTGGAATAATCAGACTCCTGTTGTGAAGGTCAAGAAAGTTGCTGTGATCCCCCTTATAGATCAATCAGATAATTTGGAAGAAGCATATTTTGAAACTGGCATGACAGAAGCACTTATAGATGAACTGTCAAAAGTTGATCAATTATCAGTCATTAGCCAAAGGTCTACTCAGGTATTCACTTCAGGAATTCAATCTAGTACCGCGCTCATGTCAAATGTGATCAAGGGAATCGATTATTTTGTCAACGGGACTCTTAACCGTGAGTTAAACAACATAAGTGTTAATTTAGAACTTAAAGAAACCATAGATGGTCAACCTCTCTGGCAAAAAAGTTATACCAAAGATCTTTCTGAGGTGAGAACCTTATGGGCCGAAGTTGCTGCTGATCTCGCCCGGCAAATGAGTATTGTTGTTAAAACAGAAGATGCAGTATTGTGGTCAGGTCTTAGATCGGTTAAGCCTGAGACTTATGAATTGTATTTAAAAGGGAGACACTATATGAACAAATCAACAGCGGAAGAATGGCAACGTGGGTTGGTTTATATGAAGGAAGCCATAGATAAGAATCCCGCAGATCCATATGCCTATGCCTTTCTTGCAGAAGCATATGTAAATTTGGGACATGGACCAGACCCACCTCCTGATGTATTCCCAAAAGCATTAGAAGCGGCAGAACGTGCCATTCAACTTGATTCTACAGTAGCTTTAGCTTGGGCCGCTCTCTCACACTATCATACTTATTTTGGAAAAGACTGGGCCATGGCTGAATTCGCTTTTGAACGAGCGAATGAATTGAACCCCAATCTTTCAGATAATCATTACCACAGGGCTTGGTACCTTGCCCTATTTGGAAGAATGAATGAAGCCATCACAGAACATAAACTGGCTCAGGAATTAGATCCTTTCATCCCGTTGCATACGGCTTGGTTAGGAGAGTTGTATAGGTGGATTGGCTTTTATGATGAAGGTTTGGCAGAAACAGAAAAAGCGTCCCAGATGGAACATGATTATGCCTTAAGCATGTTGATCAAAGGAAGAATTTATATGGACCAAGGAAAAATTGAGGAAGGTCTGGAAATACTTAAAAAGGCTTCTGAAATAAATCCCGGCTGGAAATATTTGGGATACGGACCAGCCCTTATTCAAGCCGGTTATATGAAAGAAGGAAGGGTTATTCTCAATGAATTGGAAAGTCTTCCTCTAAATGGTTACAGCGCTTTGATGTTGGCAAAAATGCATGCTGAATTAGGTGATTTTGACAAGACTTTTGAGTATTTAAATTATAAACAAAAACATGGCTGGTATCCTTGGATAAGAGTAATGTTTTTTTCTAATGAAATACGCAAAGATCCAAGGTTCTTAAAAATTATCAGAGATATGAATTTACCTGATCCAGCCCCGTTAGTGTATCATCCTGAAGTGTAAAAATAATGCATTATCGTTATCAAGAACATATGAATCATTTCGATGCATACTTTAAATATTAAAAGGTTTGGATTATATTTGAGAAATGGAACAACTAACCCTCACCACCCCAGCACTGCTTTTTTCGGCAATTTCTTTGATCATGTTGGCGTATACCAATCGATTTTTGGCCTATGCAGCTGTAGTCAGAAGCTTACATGACAGGTATAAGAAGGATAAAAACCAAGGCTTGATACGGCAGATTAAGAATCTTAGACAACGCCTTTATCTTACTCGAGCAATGCAAATATTTGGTATTAGCAGTTTGCTTTTATGTGTATTGACCATGTTTCTTATTTACATAGAACAGCATGTTATAGCAGTTTGGATTTTTGGGATGGCACTCATACTTTTGATCATTTCTCTAGGCTTGTTAATTAGAGAGATACAGATTTCTGTTGAGGCGCTTGAACACCACCTCAGTGATCTTGAGCAAGGCAATGAAGAGTGAAGAACATTCATCTCATTATGATTTTTACTGAAACGAACCTCATAACCCATATGATCCCATGAAAACCCTGATTCAAATTTTGTTTTTTACTGTAGTTGTTTCCGCAATGGCGCAAACAAAGTCAATAAAGAAAAGCCCTCAATTGTCAGAGGCCGCTCCCGCTTCTGTCGGGATGTCTGAGGAGCGACTTTCCTTTATTGATGATGCCATTTTAAAATCTATAGAAGACAAGGAAATACCTGGAGCCGTGGCCCTGGTGGCCCGAAGAGGTAAGATCATCTATTATAAGGTTTTTGGAATGGCAGATAACGGTTCCAAAAGACAATTAAAAAAAGATGATATTTTTAGAATTGCCTCCCAAACCAAGGCGATAACCTCTACCGCAGTGATGATGCTTTGGGAAGAAGGTAAATTCAGACTTGATGATCCCATTTCAAGGTATATTCCGGAATTTAAGAACCCACAAGTATTAGATTCGCTCATAGCAAAGGACTCCTCATATGTTGCCTCAAAGGCTGATAAGGAAATTACCATAAGGCATTTGATTACCCACACTTCAGGTATTGGTTATGGATATATTGACGGAGACGAACGCATAAAAAAAATATATGCGAAGGCCGGGATCATTGACTTATTTACTACCGATCCAATTACAATTGGAGAGAATATTCGCAAACTAGCCAAGCTGCCTTTACATCACCATCCCGGAGAAAAATTTACTTATAGCGAAGGCTTGGACGTTTTGGGTTACTTTATAGAAATTGTATCTGGAATGCCTTTGGATGAATTTTTCAGAACCAGAATATTTGATCCTTTGGATATGGACGATACATATTTCTATTTACCTGAATCTAAATATGATCGAATGGTTACTGTGCAAACCGAAAAAGATGGGAAATGGATTAAGTATCCAAAAAATTACGCTTATGATACTGATTATCCTAAAAAAGGTGCTAAAGCCTTTTTTTCTGGAGGAGCCGGGTTATCAAGTACTGCTAAGGATTATGCCACTTTCTTACAAATGTATCTCAATGAAGGAGAACTGAATGGCGTCAGATTATTGAGCAGAACAACGGTTCAATTTATGATGGCCAATCAAATAGGAGATCTTTGGGGTGACTCAGGGTCTTATTATGGACTGGCCTTTGGCGTTTTAGATCAGAAAGGGCAGAATAAAGGCGGTGAAGGCAGTGTTGGTACCTTTCAATGGGGAGGTTATTTCAACACGATGTATTGGGCAGATCCTCAAGAGCAGGTCATAGGAATTTTGATGAAACAAACGATGGATATTAAAGAGGACAATACAGGCTGGAAATTCCGACAAGTAGTTGGTCAGGCCATTGATGATTAAAGGTGCTTTAGGGAATATCAATGCCTAAAAACTTACTTGTATATGAATAGTTGTGTGGCTCTTGCTATTAGATATCTGATTATTTTAGGTATTCGTGTTTTACCCAGTCTACTTCCATAACCCATTCACCTTTCATTGGTGAGTCGGTAATTTTTGCATAATTTAAAATAGCGAACATGGGCTCAGGATATTTATCACCCTCGCCAACATTACGATACACTTCTCTATGATCAACGCGATAAACCAGATCACTTCCTTCCCACTCAACGGAATATTCATGATATTCATTTAAACTTGTTTCAATTCCTGTACGTAAACTCCACCAATCTCCTTTATCACATGTATCTAAGCTTTTGATGGCACCAGTTGTAAAATGATTGTCATCACCATCTCCATGATGTTCGAAAATATCAATTTCTCCTGATCCTGTGAGTGGCCAACAAATATTTTCGTCAGGTTCTTGCACTGGAGATTCATTGTTTTGTGCGCCCAGTATCCACCAAGCCGGAAACATACTAGGTTCACCATTGCTGCTTAATTTCAATCTTGCTGTCCATTTCCCTTTGACAAATTCTTTCCGGTTTTTTGATGCGATACGCCCAGCCACATACTCTGTATCAGCTTGTTGAACGCCATGTTTATCCAAATTATCACAAGCGATTTTCTCACCGATATTGATCACTTTTATTTTTAATGAGCCATTGCTCACTTCTCGCGTTCCGAATTCGTTATCAGGTACATAACATTGTTTTTCATTGTTCACCCAAATCCTTTGATCTTGCCAATTGTCAGTATCAAAAGTCTCGAAGTTATCCAGAAAATCTACTTCCCAGCCATCAGATGCTAAATGAGCAAGCTGATCCTTTTTTTTATTACCATTGGCACAGCTTATAATTACTGACAAAAACGCAATAACAAGAATGGTTAAAATGTGTTTCATAATATGCGGACTTATAAATTTAGTTTTCTTAATTGACTTCATGTTGTTTCATTTTGAAGACCTCAATAAGGTTTAAGAGAGGTTTTTAAAACAAAAGCCGCAGGTATCATGCGGCTTATGCTATTCGCTTTTTTAGGCTATTGACTTATTTAACTTCTTTAAGCATCACATCGTCGATAAACAATCCTGTACCGAAATTACCGTCCCAATTTCCAGCTTTTATCCCTAGAATAATAGTTCCGTTGGCAGTTAGATCGGAAGCAGAAAAAGTGATATTACCATTGGCGTCGAACTGAGAACCATCAGGTAAGGCACAACCGTCTTTTATGATGTCGAATACACTTCCGTCAAACGCATCAATTCCACAACCTTCAACGTCGCCACCAAAACTTTTTATGAAAAGATCCATACCTTCAGTATAGTCCTCATTGTCGTCTAATATTGGCGTTTTATCAAAGTAAACTTCCAGCCATGAATTCACTGTGCCTTCACTTCTGGCCTTCATACTAAATTGATAAGCTTTACCAGCCTCAACTTTAATTTCCTGCCATAGGATGACATTTGAATGAGTTGTTCCTGAGGCACCAATGAATTTATATTCTCCATTTTCAAAACTATGGTCAACAGCATTACTGGCATCTATCATGATTTGCTTAAACTTCCATTGATCCGTACCGTTCATCTCACCATCTAAAACTAGGTTTGCTGAAGGCTCAACAGGAGCTCCTTCTTCGGCGGTAAAATTAAATACCTCGGAAGTTGATTTGTTCCCGATGGCATCGATACTGATCACTTGCCAGAAATACTCAAGGTCTTTTGTCACAGTTACTTCAAATTTGTTGCTTGTTGAAGTTCCTGCCATAGTTGTTGGTGGATTAGAATTATCCATATAGACTTCGTAAGAAACGATGTCATTATCAAGATCGCTCCCTGTCCATTCCAGATTAACGGTACCTTCATTGACCTTAGCATCTAAACCAGGGCTTACAACGGTTGCCGGATTTGGAACGTGATTTTCTTCAGGAGGACCCGCATTGTAGAATTTCCAGGTGTCACTTTCAGCAGTTTTAGACGAGCTGCTGCTTTTTGAAACTACCGACCATGAAAACGCAGTAGCTCTAAGAATTGTCACTTTCGCCTCGGCTGCTGTCGATGTAACTGATTGAGAAGTGCCGCTGTCAAGATTATTGATCTTCAAGATAAATGAATCTGCATTGGCAGGAGTGTTCCATCGAAAAGTAACCTCACTTTGTGTATCGGAAACAATAGTTCCTTCGTTACAGTCTTTGTCCTTTTCAGGAAAACTTAAAGTGGCCTTTGCCGGAGGAAAATCTTCGGTTTCACTATCTTCCCCACAGCTCATCACCATGGTTATAAAAAACAGGGTGACGAATAAATAATTTAACTTTTTCATTATCTTAAAATTTTGTAATTAAACGTGTTGTTATTTTGGATTACCTTAAGGACAAACAACCCTTTTGGTAGTGTAGAAACATTAATTTGTAACGGTCCCTTACCCGCTTTTTTCAACTCTGAAATCACTAATTTTCCGGTTATATCAAATACTTGTACTTGCACATCCGTAGAAGTAGATTCTATCAATGACACAAAAAGATAGTCTCCATTTACAGGATTCGGATAGGCAGTTGGTCTTCCGTTGAGGTTGATCAATTCTTTGTATTCTCCCTGACAATCCTTATCCGTTTTCACAGTTAGGGTATTTTTTGAGGCTTCAAGAGGGATGCTAAAGCTCGATTCAGAAGTTTGAAATTCTTTTCCGTTTAAAGTGATGAGATAGGTTTTTGATCCCGACAGCTTTAAAGAAAGTGTAGATGTTTCCAAATTTATACTTGAATAGACGCTTAGGTTTTCGGGTTCTGTAACCTGAACCGTAAAGCACTGTTCAAATTCATCGTCTTCGGCTGCTTTGAAACAAATCGTATAACTTCCGGATTCCAGATCAGTAAATTCAGTTTCAGTACTAAACTCTTTTGAAGCAGTACCCTTTCCGGATAAATCCGCTGTATAAGCAAACGATTTGTTAGCTGAAACAGTGATTTTACCATTATTGTTGGCTTGACAGGTTTCGCTTTCTACTTTTATTGTAAAATTGTCTAAACCAACAGAGAACACTTCACATCCTTTTTCATTGACTACAACATCAGGATTACTATTCGGGCACTCATCTACTGCATCAGGAACACCATCCTGATCAGTATCGGCATCTGCAATTTCCATCCAATTCATGTTAAAACCTCCCTTAAGTACTTTCATTCTTAGGGTTTGGAGGCCTTTTGTAAGGGTAATACTACTTGTGGCATTCTCCCATTGTTGCCATCCTCCCGTTATAGGTAGGTCCAGACTGAGCAGTTCAGTTTCACTTTCATCCGCTCCCAAAATATAGATCCCGATTTTTCCGGCAGTAGATTCACTGGCTACTCTTGCAATAAAAATAAAGTTTCCTTCCTCTTCTATATTGACCAAATAGTCTGCATAATCACCTGAATCCGTATATCCTATGTTCTTACCACCTCCATCATCGCTCGTGTCTTCGGTCTGGAGGCCTGACATCTCACTAAAATTCTCTGCTTGAATTTTCCCGGGAAGAGCAGACCGAACGGGCAGGTTGTTGCTGATAAGCAACTCGCTGAATGCATTTAGTTTTTTTCCTGAGATGGTGCTTACTGTTGTGCCATCGTAACTTACTTTTATCTCGTCGCTGGAAAGAAATGACCGATCAACACCTAATAGGATCGTTCTTTTCTTTGCATCTGCGAGACTAATTGCAGAAATTGCCTGAGTAACTCCATTGACAGTGAGGCTAAAACCATCTTTTGAATCTGTTAAAGAAGAGGCTAAAACATCTTGATTTATAGTAATTTCAATACTTGATTCATCAATGCTAAGTTCACCGTTTAGTGCGGTGGCATCTAAAGAACCCGCATCACCGGTTTTGCTAAAAGTGATACTGGATATATTGAAAGAAATATCACCAACAAAATGCAAAGTGATCACCTGGGTGCCTTCTTCCAAAGCAATATCATTGATCGTATGTGTCACAAAAGTGCCCCATCCTCCAGTGGCTTCAGTAGTTTGCGTTGTGGTAATGGCTTCTTGGTTCAATGAAATATGAAATTGACCTCCAGCATTTTCACCGGCTATTCTGGCCTCTAATTTGTATACTCCTGACTCTTCGATTTGAACAGTGTAATTGATCCATTCTCCTTTATTGGTAAAACCAACATGGTAACCATTGCTGTTTATGTTATCTGTATTTTTTTCTATGTCAACGCCATCGTTTCGATAGGTCCAACCCGAATTCCATGCTTGAAACTGGTTGGTAGAGAGTTGGTAATTTGCAGCATCGATGTCATAGTAAGCAAAATTATTTTTTCCTAAATCATAATCTGATAAATGAATGGTGCCTGGAATTTTTTGCAGACTATAAGGTTTGGTCTCGTCAGTTGTAATTTGCCTGATTTGGGCATCTTGCACGTCTTTATGGTAACTGCATTTATCACTTGCTGTATTGTTGGCTAACTCCATCATAGCGGCATAGGCCACAGCTTCTGATGGTTTGGCCACATTGCCTCTCCAATATTCTAAAATGTTTTTATAACCATCTGAAAATACAATGGAATAAGGGCTTACAGTTGTTTCAATTCGTTTCATTGGCCACCAGGACCATCCGATACCTTTCGCTTCAAAAAGGGAAATCGCTTCTTGAAACCAGGTATTTGAATTTTCTCCTGCTTCTCCCATCCATAAAGGCACATTTTCTGCTTCCCTTAAATCGAGCACCCATTGGATGGATGCCTGGTCATTAAATGACCAGTATTTATGAAAGCTATAGACCATGTTACTGTCCCAGGCTGGTGTAAGACCAGTGAAATCATTAGCGAACCAGTTTCCTTCAATAAAAATGATATGTTTGGTATCAACTTTTCTGATTTCTGTAGTAATTTCCTCATAGAGTGTTCTCAACATGGTTCCGCCGGGGAGGTTCCAGTTCACTTCATTTAGTAGATCATATCCACCCATCCAGGGTTCGTCTTTATATCGTTCGGCAAGCTTTCCCCAAAGGGCAACTGTTTTAGCTCTATTTTCTTCACTTTCCCAAAGAGACGGTTTATCAGTATCATAATCTGAGATCGCGGCATTGGCACCTTGTCCGCCCGGTGCCGCATGCAAGTCAAGAATTAAGTACATATTATTTGCTTCACACCAGTCCAATAATTCATCGACCATATTGAATCCTTTATCAAGAAAAGTATTTTGCCCTGCAACGGGTTCATCTTCTATCGGAAGCGTAAATAAATTATAATGCATTGGTAACCTAACACTGTTAAATCCCCATTTGGCCAGTGAATCAATGTCTTTTTTGGTCACATGGTTTGCAAGCCAGGCATCAAAGAATTCATCTGTTTTGGTTTTTCCGATAAGTGCTTCAAGTCTTTCTCTGAATTCATGTTGCGTATCAGCTACGTCAGATGACTGCATCATATAGCCTTCCATCAGCATCCAGCCGCCAAGCCCGGCACCTTTTAGGATGACCTCATCACCGTTACCGTTAACAATTTTTTTTCCTTCTGTTTTGAGGTTTTGACTCCAGATAAAACCACTGGCAAAAACCATGATCAATAAAAGTAGTTTTCTTTTCATAAGTAATTAATTATTTGTCCATGTCAAAATTAAACTACATTTCGAGTCAGCGGTCAGATAAGGCTACGCTAAATTTACGTCAGTTGGTGTGCTTACTACATCTTTAATACGTCATTATGCATAAAATACTGTAAACAAGAGGTTTAAAAATTATTAAATACAGTGAAAATTGACTACTTTTAATCAGTTGAAGTAATTGGGAATGATTGATTTGGGCTCATTATAAATTGAATTTAGAATGCGAATAATTCGTTATTGTTTTATCATCATATGTTTTTTTTCATCGAATTTGGTGCATGTACAAAACAGCGAGGAAGCACCAGACTTAAATCTAAATCTCAGACTGACTAATTTCACAGGATTTGATTTTAAGGCCAATGAACAATTCTATGCGATGGTTGAGGACGAGTATGGAATCCTCTATTTTGGAAATAATGATGGGGTACTAATTTACGATGGAGAGCGTTGGAATAAGGTAGTTCTTCCAAACAACTCTGCTGCTACCAGTCTGGTGAGATCAGATAATGGTAAGATTTATGCCGGTGGATATAATGAACTGGGAGAGATTAAAAAAGACTCCTTAGGAAGTTATATGTTTCTGTCTTTAAAGGATAAATTCAAACTGAATGATAGTAATTTCGAATATTTATGGCAGGCGCATTCATTTGGTGATTATTTGATATTCAGGTCCTTTAGTGAATTGCTATTTGTTTCTGATAATGGGGTGACATTTGTTAAACCAAAAAATTTCTTTAGTTATTCCGGAGTGATCAACGGGCAATTTTATGCCATGGATTATGATGTTGGCTTGATGCGCTATGATCCGAAAAAAATGGGTCTTAGCCATGCATTAAAAGCTAAGGTTAAAGACCTTAACGGGATCAGTGCTTTTCTTTCTTCCGGGCAGAAAGACATGTTCTATGTAGCTACAAAATCAGGTAATATATATACGATCGACATGGTCAATGAAGACGCAAGTCTTTGGCAATCTGTTTTCTCAGATAATTCGGATGAACTGTCCACGGCCATTCGGTTCAGGAATGGGTATTTATTAGGTACTAGAAGTGCACAGTTGTACTTGTTGTCGGATAGCGGAGAACTTGTAAAAGATCATGCTGCGTTTTCAGAAATAGGGAATGCCTCATTTGTGAATTTTCATGTGTCTGGTGATAATCTCTGGATTCTAAAGAATAGTGGACTCTCCTTTATGGAGTTTGACCTACCGGATTTTCATTTATTTAATAAAGCATCGGTTTATGATATTTTAATTGATAATGGGAAAACATTTCTCGCAACAAATTCAGGGGTATATTATTCTAATTCCAAGCTGAATACCAGGGCAAATTATAATGTGGAATTTGTAAAGGTTCCAAACCTGGAAGGTCAGGTTTGGTCTGTTCAAAAATACCAAGGTCAAGTTCTAATGAGTGGTCATAACGGCTTGTTTTCTCTTCAAAATGGGGAACCAACTATTTTATATGGACAAGATTCTTTTTGGAAGGTCCTTCCTGTGGCAAATGATGCTAACAAGTTACTTGCTGCCAGTTATAATGGGCTATATCCGTTGAGTTTTATCAATAATAAGTGGGTTTTAGGAGATAAGATCAAAGGTTTTGACGAATCCAGCAGAGACATTATATCCGGGGATGAGCCAAATACATTCTGGATCTGTCATGGCTATAAAGGCGTTTATAGATTGAAGTTGGAAAATGATTTTGACAGGGCCTATTCTATTGAACATTTTACGGATAAAAATGGACTGGACTCTCCCTATAATATCAATGTAACTCGATATCAGGACCAGATCATTTTCACTACAAATACGGGGATCTTCACTTTTAATGAAGAAGAGGGTATTTTCAAACCCTTTGAGTCCTTGAATGAAATATTGAGCCCAGAATTTAATACCACAAAGATCTTAAGAGAAGAAGAAAGAACCTGGTTCGTACAAAATAATGAATTCGGTTACTTTCACAATAACGATCCGAAAGGAGAATTACATAGGAGTTTATTTCTTAACCTAAGGGGGAAACTGAATCGGAGTATGGAAAGTTTTGTGCCTCTAGGAAATAACAGGATCTTAATAGGGGCCAATGATGGACTTTATTTATATCATACAGAAATAGAAAATGCCAGCAGAAAGTTTCAAACAAACATCACTAATGGTCGCTATTATTCGGGTGTCAATAAAAGCTGGATCAGCATGCGTCTGGATTCTGTGGAACAATTACCACGAAAAATAGATGTGTTGAGGTTTGAATTCGGAACACCGGGAATGTCAGTTTCGGTAAAACGTCAGTATCAATTTAAATTAGAATCAGCGGATGGGAATTGGTCAGATTGGTCAGACAACACTTTTAAAGAATATACTTATTTAGAGCCTGGAAACTATGTTTTTAAGGTGAGATCGCGCAATATGACCGGTCAGACAGGGAAAATGGCCTCTGTGTCATTTGTTATTCCCCAGGCATGGTATGAAACAGATCTGGCCAGGTTTGGTTTTGTGATTATGATGATCCTGATTTTATTGACAAGTGTATTTTTTGTGCAAAAATCAGTCAAAGCAAAAATTCAGAAAGAAAAAGATGCAGCCCAAAGGTCAAAAAGATTACTACAACTAGAGATAGAGCAATTAAAACTAAAACAACAAAGCCACCAGATAGAGCAGCAGAAAAATAAGCTTGAAGAAGATTTGATTTCGCAGCATAAAGAACTTTCAAATTATACAATGTTACTTGTCAAAAAGAAGGAGGTCATTGCTGATATGTACGATGAATTGAAACTCATCAGTAAAGAATTGAAGCCTGGAGCTAACAGAAGGTCAGTACAAGGTCTGATAGGGAGAATTAAACAGCATCAAATAGGTGAGGAGTATATGGAAGTGTTTGATGTGAATTTTGAAAGAGTTCATGTAGATTTTTTCAATCGGTTACTTGAGATCAATCCAGATTTGACCAAAAGAGAATTAAGATTATGTGCTTTTGTAAAAATGGATCTTTCCAATAAGGAAATTGCCCCGCTTTTAAATATATCCGTTCGAGGGGTTGAAACGGGTCGATACAGGATCAGGAGAAAATTGGATATTCAGGAAAAAAATTTCAAAAACTACCTTGACGGACTCGGTAGTGAAGTGTTATAAGGTTGAATAAAAACAAAACTTGGCTGATTTTAAAAATCTTAGTGGCCCCAAAAAAACCCCTTATTCATAGAGCAGGGGGTTTGTAAATAAAGCGTTATGTCAAAATATGAGGGGGTATTCTATTTATGTCAGAAATGTAAAAAGGTTAACATAAAAGTTGATTTTTTTATATAACTTGGATGTGTTATTGTTTCTTCAAAATAGTTGATTTCACTGAGGTTGTAAATACCCGTTATAGGGTTAAGGAGAGCTGTCTTTTCAAGGCTGAATGAGCGCTTTGAGCTCCTCAATGCGTTTTTCTTTTTCCGGTTGCCTTTTTTTGATCGCAAAATCAGTGTGGAAACTATGTGCTTTAAGAAATTTCACTTGTATTTTGTTCCACT
>CAJQNF010000136.1 GCA_905479625.1 uncultured Flavobacteriaceae bacterium
GGCTCCGCCACCGCCAAAACCGCCGCCGCCGAAACCGCCGCCGAAGCCGCCGCCGCCAAAACCACCACCGGAACTTCCACCACCAAATCCTCCTCGGCTGCCAAAGCCTCCTCGACCAGCATTACTTAAAATTATAGCGTCCAACAAGGAAAAACCTCCGGCTTTTCTACCTCCGTTCTTTCCACCTCCTCTATTTCTTCGGGAAAGTATCATCATGATCACAATAAAAACAATCACAATAATAAATGCTGGGAATTTACCCTTAGGACCTTCAGAACTTCGCTCCCCTTGGTATTCTCCACTCATGATCTGAATAATGGCATCGGTTCCCTGATCAAGTCCCTGATAATAGTTTCCTTGTTTAAATGCCGGTGTGATAATATTTTCTATGATCCTTTTAGACAAAGCATCTGTCAGTAAGTATTCTACCCCATATCCGTTTCTTATGGTCATACGCCGTTCCGCCTTTGAGACCAAAAGTAGAATCCCATTGTCTTTATCTTTCTGGCCTATCCCCCATTTATGCGCCAATTCTGTGGCATACATGGCGATATCATTTCCTTCTAAACTATTGATAGTGATAACTACGATCTGTGTAGAAGTGGTATCGCTGTAATTGATCAGTTTTTGCTCTAAACTCTTGGCTTCATTAGCATTCATGAATTGAGCCCGATCATAAACACTGGTCTGAATCTTTGGCTTTTCGGGCAGGTAATCCTGCGCCTTCAAGGAAAAGGTCCCTGCCAACAGAAGCAACAAAAAGATGCCTGAATACTTAATTAATTTCTTGTGCATTTTAATCAAAAAATTCTTTGTAATATTGACATGCAATATACCAAAAAAGCAGCAAAGCTATCTTATAACAATAACAATTCTCACATGAAAAAATCACTACTTATCCTCTTATTAACTTCATTTCTTGGAGGAGCCCAGCAAATAGATGTCGAAAAATTAAAGGGAATGAAACCCAGAGCAATTGGCCCTGCAGGAATGAGCGGAAGGATCACAGCAATTGACGTGGTGAATAATGATCCCAACGTAATTTATGCAGGAGCAGCTTCAGGCGGAGTTTGGAAATCTGAAAGTCAGGGAATTTCCTGGAAACCGGTTTTTGATAAGGAGAATTTGCAATCCATAGGAGCCATCAGTATTCAACAAAGCAACCCTGATGTGATTTGGGTCGGAACTGGTGAAGGGAATCCCAGAAACAGTCTCAACGGTGGATATGGAGTCTATAAAAGTCTTGATGGAGGAGAGAATTGGACCCTGATGGGGCTGGAGAAAACAAGAAATATTCATCGTATTATTATTGACCGTGACAACCCAAATACAGTATATGTTGCGGCCATAGGCTCACCTTGGGGTGAACACCCTGAAAGAGGTGTTTTCAAAACTACTGATGGTGGAAAAACCTGGAAAAACATTTTATTTGTCAATAATAAAACTGGCGCAGCTGATTTGGTAGTCGATGCGAACAATCCCAACAAACTGATTGCGGCGATGTGGGAGCACAGAAGAAAACCTTATACTTTTAATTCAGGTGGAAAAGGTTCAGGCCTTTATATCACTTTTGACGGTGGTGATACCTGGACTCGAAAAACAAAAGATGACGGATTACCTAAGGGAGATCTTGGTAGGATCGGGCTGGCCATTTCAAAAAGTAACCCTAAAGTGGTTTATGCACTTATAGAAGCTAAAAAAAATGGTCTGTACAGATCAGATGATGGTGGATTTAAATGGAAATTGATCAATAGTAATTCTTCAGGTCGAGGAACTTCCGGTATTGGCAACCGCCCTTTCTATTACTCTGATCTGCATGTTGACCCCAAAAATGAGCATCGCTTATACACGGTGTTTACTTATATCAATTTCAGTATAGATGGTGGGAAAAGTTTTAACCAGTTGATGCCTGCTTATAATACTGATGTTGGTGTACACCCTGACCATCATGCCTGGTGGATCCACCCCGAAAATCCTTCATTTATGATTGATGGAAATGACGGAGGCTTAAATATCACCAAAGACAAGGGTAAAACTTGGAGGTTTGTTGAAAACCTACCCGTAGGTCAATTTTACCACATCAATGTTGACAATGAATTTCCTTATAATTTGTACGGCGGCATGCAAGATAATGGGTCTTGGGTTGGACCGGCCTATGCATTCAAAGCTCAGGGAATCAGAAATTCTTACTGGCAAGAGCTTATGTTTGGCGATGGTTTTGATGTAATTCCAGATCCAAAAGATAGTCGTTATGGCTATGGTATGTCTCAAGAAGGTAATATCGGTCGATACGATCGTGAGACAGGTGCCACAAAACGAATAAGACCCACACATCCGGATCCGGATGTAAAACTTCGATTTAATTGGAATTCTGCATTGGCCATTGATCCGCTTGACAAGCAAACCATTTATTTTGGTAGCCAGTTCGTTCATAAATCTGTTGATAAGGGGCATGAATGGGACATTATTTCTCCTGATCTTACAAGCAACGACCCGGAAAAACAAAAACAACATGAAAGCGGTGGCCTCACTATGGATGCTACTGGGGCAGAAAATTATTGTACCATTTTGGCAATTAGCCCGAGTAGTTTAGATAGTAATGAGCTATGGGTTGGTACAGATGACGGTCGAATTCAATTGACAAAAGACGGCGGTAAAAACTGGTCTAACATTAGCCCTAACCTCAGTGGAGTGCCTAAAGATGGATGGATCGCACAAATTAAGCCTTCCACTTTTACAAAAGGAGAAGCATATGCCGTGATCAATAATTATCGGAATTTTGATTTTAAACCTTATTTACTAAGGACGAGAAATTACGGGAAAACATGGGAGAATTTATTAAACGGCAAGCCTGAGACCTTCGGTTATAGCCTGTCCTTGGTTCAGGATCCTATCAATAAGAACTTGCTATTTCTTGGAACCGAAAATGGTTTGTATGTGAGTTTAAACGAAGGGAAATCATGGACAAAATGGACTGAAAATTATCCAAGTGTTCCCACTATGGATATGGTCATTCACCCAAGAGAACATGACCTTAATATCGCTACTTTTGGTCGATCATTCTATGTGTTGGACGATATCAGACCCTTGAGAGAAATGAGTGAAAAAGGAGCGGATCTTCTCAATGAAGGGGTTAAATTATTTGAACCACCAACGGCCTATATTGCCCAATACCAGCAAGCTTCAGGTTCAAGATTTGGCGGAAATGCAACTTTTAACGGCGAAAATCGTAGAAGAGGTGCTATGATCAGTTATGTGATCAACAAAAAAGAAATACCGAAAGACGCCACGAAGGATACTGCGAAGAAAGGAAAAAAAGATAAGGCTAAGGATACGATTGTTTTAAACATCTACAATCAGGAAGATATACTTATCAGAACCCTTAAATTTAAGAGTCCAAAAGAAAATGGGTTGCATAGAACCTATTGGAGATTAAATGAAAAAGGTACTTATTCACCTTCAAGAAAACCTGTAAAAACAAACCGAGAACCCGGTGGTGTAACAGTATTACCTGGTGATTATAAATTAGTCATGCATTTTCAGGATCAAAAAGATTCGACGCAAATTAAAGTTGCGTATGATCCGCGCATTGAAATGTCTGATGAAGTCTTAAGGGAACAACACAAACTTTTAAAGGGTATCGAACAAAAGAAAGACCTTGTTTACAGATCCATTGAACAGTTAAAATCTTCTAAAACTACGGTCGCAAGTATTAAAAAACAAGCGACCAACATCGATAAGGAATTACATAAAGATCTTATCAAATTGAGTGATAGTGTTCAAAAAACAATAGACTCGCTTATTGATGAGGTTATGGGGAAAGAAGATAAACGTCAAGGTATTACTGCAACGGCAACCCCTTCTAATATTTCTTATCTGTATACAGCTAACGGTTACGCGAGGTCTTTAAAAAGCATGCCCGGTAAAACTGAAATGCAATTGATACAAAACGCAAACAGTAAATTAGATCCGGTTATTAAAAGTATCAATGATTTTTATGCGAAAGACTGGTTGGCATACAAACAAAAAGTAGAGCAAACTACTCTTAGTTTATTCAAGGATTATAAGGTTTTAGAATAGTATGCTTGTAGCCATTAATGGTCATTAGATGGGATCAGACATTTGTCATTTTCCCAATGACCTTTTAAGGATGCCTCGGGAATAGGAACTCCCTCGCAGGTTAGAAAAACATCACCATCTTTTTTGATGATTTTCAGACCTCCACGTTTAAGTTGCGCTAGTGTAAACTGTATGAATTCATCTTCTGAGGCCCTTGGCCGATCATTGGATATTTGTGCCCCGGCCCGGTTATTGAACAAATCCATATCTGAAGAAACCTTATCAGGTAAATACCCATCTTCGGGGTGACCCTGGAGAAAAGACCTGTAATTTCCCTTTTCATGAGCCTCACCGAGTTTTAGAGAGGCTTTTTGACCAATACGATGACTCAAGCCAGCCATCCAAAAGGCATGCTTAAAAGCATCAAGTCTGCCTCCATTGATATCAACTCCAATTAGACCTGTTTCTTTAATTGAATCTGTCACTTTAAGTGCTCTCAGTGAAACTTCTAACGCTTTTTTCGCTTGAAAAGGATGCCATACCACCCACCATTTTTCTGGACTGCTCAATGAAGAAAAGCCTTTTTCTTTGGTTTGACCTATCAATTGAAGGCTAAGAATTAAAAATAAAACACTTATAAAACTCAATTTATTCATCATCTAAAGATACTAAAAGATTGATGTCTCAATTTTTCTTTTTTAGCCCAAAAGTCTTATTAAAATTCCTAATTTTGATACAATAAGTATAAATCACAACAAGTATGAAATATCTTCCGATTGACAAACAACTTTTTATAAAGAACAGAGAAAAGTTTGCAGATAAAATGGTCCCTAACTCAATGGCCGTTTTTAATTCAAATGATGTTTATCCTATAAGTGCAGACAGTACATTACCATTTGCCCAACACAGGGATATTTTCTATTTGTCGGGCGTTGATCAGGAAGAAAGTGTTTTGGTGATCTTCCCGGATTGCCCTAAAAAAGAAAATCGTGAAATCCTCTTTTTAAAAGAAACCAATGAGCACATTGCAGTTTGGGAAGGTGAAAAACTAAACAAAGAAAAAGCCCTTGAAACTTCCGGAATTTCTACCGTTTATTGGTTACAGGATATGGAGAAAGTACTATTTGAACTAATGACACAGGCAGAGACAGTTTATGTCAATACCAATGAACATTACCGTGCAAATGTAGAAACTCAAACCAGAGATGCAAGATTTATCAAATGGCTGAAAGAGAAATATCCGGCACATACTTATAAAAGGTGTCAACCCATCATACAAAGATTAAGGTCTGTTAAAGAACCTCAGGAAATCGAAATGATACAAAAAGCCTGCGATATTACTGAAAAGGGATTTAAAAGGGTTTTAGGTTTTATGAAACCTGATGTAATGGAATATGAGGTGGAGGCAGAGTTTATCCATGAATTTATCCGAAACAGATCTGCTGGTTTCGCTTATACACCGATATTAGGATCTGGCTACAATGCCTGTGTACTGCATTATGTAGAAAATAACCAACCTTGTAAAGCAGGGGATGTTGTTTTAATGGATGTGGGCGCTGAATATGCCAATTATGCCAGTGACATGACCAGGTGTGTTCCCGTATCAGGGAAGTTTTCAGAAAGACAGAAAGAAGTATACAATGCGGTACTCAGGGTAAAGAATGCTGCTGCAAAAATGCTTGTTCCCGGCACTATCTGGGCAGATTATCATGTTGAGGTTGGTAAACTCATGACTGGCGAATTATTGGGCTTGGGCCTTATATCTCAGGAAGATGTTGACAAAGAGGACCCGAACTGGCCTGCTTATAAAAAGTATTTTATGCATGGGACTTCTCATCACATGGGGCTTGATACACATGACTATGGGATTCTCACAGAACCCATGGTAGCCAACATGGTATTCACCGTTGAACCGGGTATTTATATTCCAGAAGAAAATATGGGAATCAGACTTGAAGATGACTATGTGATTCAGGCATCAGGAGAACCGATTAATTTGATGAAAAATATCCCTATCGAAATTGACGATATTGAAAAATGGATGGCTGGTTAAACGTTTTCGAAATATCCAGTTTTCAGCATTAAACAGGTTTGGGGTCTTGTTTCCATTTAAGGGCGTTCACGATCAAAAATACAATCATCGATGGTAGTACCCAACCCATTCCTTCTCTAGAGAAAGGAATGATGTTGTAAACGAATTCTAGATTTTCTGCAGGAATCAAAAATTTCAGAAAATCTGGAATGCTAAAGACAAAAGCGACAGCAACCATTGCTTGGAACACTGCTCGACTTGCATATTTTTCAGGTAAAAGGTTCAGCAATATCAGTACGATTGCTATCGGATATATCAACATCAGTACATATACGGCCAAATCAATAATAAACTTCACTTCAAATTGGCCCATTAAGATTCCGAATAAGCAGGATATCGCTGCGGTTATGGCATATACTTTTCGAGAATTATCTGAGAATAGGCCTTTAAAAAAATCTGCCGTTCCAATAATAATACTAACCGCCGTTGTAAAGCAGGCTAAGGACACAAGAACACTCAAAAATGAAGCTCCTGTTTTTCCCAAAATTGCTGAACTTAGTGATGACAATAATCCTGTTCGGCTAATTGACGATTCAAAAGACGCATTGTATTTTGAGCCCACAAAAATGAGTCCTATATAAATAATAAATAACCCAAGCATTGCAATTGTACCTGACTGGGCAATCATACGTTGCTTTTCTTTTACATTTATGATTCTTTTAGAGCTATTTATACTAATCACCATAATACCGCCCATTAATAATCCACCAATGGCATCATAGGTTTGATACCCTTCTAAAAATCCGCTGATGACCGGTGCATCATAAATGCCCGCCTGAATTTCCGGAGGCGACCCAAACACACCTAACATGATAATTGCCAGTAAAATAAGACCAATTGTTGGGGTTAAAAACTTGCCTAGAAAATCAATCACTTTCCCTCTATTGATAACAAACAGGAAAACAAGAGAAAAATAAATGGTGCTGGATATTAAGGAACTGGTTCCAAAATAGGGTTGTATGGCCATTTCATAGGTCACGGCAGCTGTTCTTGGAGTTGGCAAGACAATGGCGATAATATAGATACAAATACTAAAAACAAGTCCAAACCTAGCCGACACTTTCCTTCCAAAATCGATCATGGTTCCCTGAAGTTTGGCATGACCAAGAAGTGCCAGTAATGGAATTACTGTAGCCGATAAAAGAAATCCTATAACCACCAACCACCAGTCAGGACCCGCTTTAAAACCAAGCATAGGCGGCAGGATCAAATTACCCGCTCCAAAAAATCCGGCGAAAATCGCGAAGCCTAATACAAAGGTTTCTTTGGTCCTGTTCATAGATAAGAGTTTCGATAAATATACTGTAAATTAGCTTATCAATAATTTGCATCATGGCTCACATAACTTATAAGCATCTGAATCTTCATTATACTGATCAAGGAGCCGGTGATCCAATTGTTTTGCTTCATGGGTTTCTTGAACAAAAAGGCATGTGGAAAGAGATCGTTGCCGTATTTAAAAAAAGATACAGGGTCATCTGTCTCGACCTCTTGGGCCATGGAAAAACAGAAAACCTAGGCTATATACATACTATGGAGGATCAGGCAAAAATGTTAAAGTTCCTGCTCGATAAATTAGGAATCAGCATGTGTACTTTGATCGGGCATAGCATGGGAGGTTATATAGCTCTTGCTTTTGCGGATCTTTATAGAGACTGTGTTACGGGCTTGTGTCTTATGAATTCAACTGCATTGGCTGATAGCACTGAAAAAAAAATAAACAGAGACCGGGGTATTGCGGCCGTAAAACAGAATCACAAAACCTTTATCAGAGTTGCGATTCCCAGTTTATTTTCTGACCAGAACCGATCCGTCTTTTCGGATGAAATCAAGGAAATAACCAAAGAAACACTGAACATGAGTCAACAGGGTGTGATTGCATCTCTTGAAGGCATGAAAATAAGAGCCGACAGAACTCATTTGCTTGAGCAGCATGATTTTCCTATAATGATGATCATCGGCAAAAAAGATCCGGCCCTTGATTACAATAGCCTGCTCGAGCAAGCAAAAAGCAAGGACGTTGAATCTGTTATTTTTGAAGACGGTCATATGAGTCATATTGAGAATAAACTTGAATTGATAGAAGCACTTTCCAAATGGCTCTCTTCCAAAAAAAAAACATAATGAGTCGCTTATGAAACATCAATGCCCTCTTTGTTTGTCTGTTGCCGACACCTTTTTTCGAGATACAAAGCATCACTTTTTATTATGCCCGAAATGTCAGGGGATCTTCAGAGACCTTAATCAATTCTTAAGCCCTACTGACGAAAAAAAAAGATATCTTACACATAGGAGCGATATGGAAGACAAGGGCTATTACAATTTTGTTCTTCCCATTATTGACCAAGTTAAACTTCATATTTCAAAAGGCGGTCAGGGCCTTGATTTTGGCTGTGGCCATTTCCCTGTCCTATCCAATTACCTCGAAAGAGAAGGGTATCAAATGTCGGTCTTTGATCCGATATTTTACAAGGATGATTCGGCAATGAATAGTCAATATGAGTTTATTGTTTGTTGTGAAGTTATGGAACATTTTTTCCAACCTTCGCAAGAGTTTCAGGCCTTATTTAAAAGTCTTCGTCCACAAGGAAAATTGATCTGTAAAACACATCTCTTTGAAAAAGAAATGAGCTTTGATACCTGGTATTATAAGAATGATCCTTCTCATGTATTTATTTATCAGGCTGAAACTGTTCATTGGATCAAAAACAACTACTTGCTAAAAGATGTTAAAATCAACGACCGCGTCATCATTTTCACAAAATAATTATTAAATTTAAAGAACTTTACCTGCTAAATTCAATTTTCTGATCATGAAAAAAATTATTCTTTTACTTTTGATAAGTCTCTTGGTGAGTTCAACAATATATGCTCAATCCAAAAAGGAAAAGAAAGCTGAAAAAGCATTGCAAGAATATAAAGATATGAAAGCCCTAATTGAAGGTATGGAGTTTGATTTTCAGGCAGATTGGGCTACAACATTGCAGGGCAGAAGAATAAGCTTAACCTCAAATGCGAACTTTTTAAAGTTCCGCAACGATAGTGTGGACATTTACTTGCCTTATTTCGGAACCTCTACCTCAGGTGGAGCAGCCATGACAAATGATGGAGGGATTGTTTATTCAGGCCCGGTCAAAAAATTTAAAATGTCAGTCAATGACAAAAAGAAAAAAATTCTGCTTGATTTTGAAGCCAATGACAAAAACGATACTTTCATTTTTAACATGGTCATCTTTAAAGGGGGCAACACGTTAATCAATGTCATTAGCGATTACCGAAGCAGTATTAAGTATGATGGTCAAACAAGGGCTCCTAAACCAGACAAGAAATAATTTTAGGCTAATGCATTCCAACCCTGGGCTATGATATCAACCTTTTGACCTCCTCGGGTAACCAATTGAATAAGATCCGGTTCGTCTGTCATATGACCAATGATACTGAGGTTAGGATTCGCTTTAATTTTTGGGAAATCCTCCTGTTTAACGGTAAACAAAAGCTCATAATCCTCACCACCACTTAAGGCAACTGTTGTGCTATCCATATTGAATTCTTCACAGGTTGAAATAACCTGTTGATCCAATGGAATTTTATCTTCAAACAGCTGACATCCCGTTTTTGACTGCTTACACAGATGAAGTATTTCAGAAGAGAGTCCATCCGAAATATCGATCATAGAGGTGGGTTGTACTTCCAGATCAGCCAGCAATTTTGCTATATCTTTTCTCGCCTCAGGCTTTAACTGACGCTCTACCAAATAGGTATACTTTTCTAATTCATGTTCGGCGTTCGGATTAACTTGAAACACTTGTTTTTCGCGCTCCAGTACCTGTAAACCAAGATATGCAGCTCCAAGATCACCCGAAACAACAAGAAGATCGTTTGGTTTTGCTCCGTTTCTATACACGCATTTCTCCTTTTTAACCTCTCCAATAGCGGTAATACTAATCAATAAGCCTTTTGTTGATGAGGTGGTATCTCCGCCAACCATATCCACTTTATAGGTATTACAGGCCAGGTGAATTCCTGCATATAATTCTTCCAAAGCTTCCAGCGGAAACCTGTTGGAAACAGCTATAGATACTGTGATTTGTTTGGCCTGCCCATTCATGGCATATACATCCGAAAGATTGACCATTACAGCCTTATAACCAAGGTGTTTAAGCGGCATATAACTCAAGTCAAAGTGAACACCTTCAACCAATAAATCGGTAGTGACAAGGGTCTGTATATCTCCTTGACCGATAACGGCACAATCATCACCAATTCCTTTAAAACTATCCTTATGATGGATAACTGTATGCTTTGTCAGGTGATCTATTAACTTAAATTCTCCCAATTCTGAAAGGGAAGTTCTGGATTGATTTTTATCTTCTAACATGCGGCAAATATAGTTGATATTTAAAAATATCCTTTCATTAGAACTGCATGAACTTATAAAATTTTCAGTTCCAGAATAAAGCCTTGTCTACAATTGAGTTTGGTCTGAAATAAAATGTTTTCATATGCGGATTGTTTTTTATCAAGGAATCAATTTTATCATCTAAAAATTGCAGCCGCAGATAGACTCCGAGGCAATTGGCCTTGAGATTCTCCAAAATTCCCTACATTTAGAAAGTTTTAAAAAAACCCTGAATTCTACGCCAAACTATTTACACTAAGATGAAAAACCTTTCTCTTTCTACAAAAGTATTACTCGGTGTTTTACTCGGCGTCCTTACCGGTTTGTTTTTTGGCGAAGAAGTGGCCTGGATGGGTATTATCGGCGATGTTTTTATCGGGCTGCTGCAAATGACAGTGTTACCTTATATCATGTTTTCTCTTATTGTAAATATTGGGAGACTTTCGATGGATACAGGGAAAAAGATCATTCGTTATGGACTCCTCTTCTTGTTTTTACTTCTAATTGTCGGGCTGATTTATCTGATTATTCTTCCGTTGAGTTTTCCGGCATGGACAAGTGGAAATTTCTACAGCAGTGACTTTGTGCAGCCAAATGAGCCTTTTGATTTTGTCAAACTTTATATACCGGCAAACCCCTTTGAATCGATGAGTGACAATGTGGTGCCTGCGGTTGTATTATTCAGTATTTTTATTGGCCTGGGAGTTATGAAGCTACCAAATAAGGAAGCTTTTCTTAAACCTTTGGATGTACTTACCGATGGCTTAAATCAAGTCAATAAAATGATCATTAAAATAACGCCTATTGGTGTTTTCTCCATCGCAGCAGGAGTTATCAGTACATTAAGCTGGTCAGATCTTAGCAGACTACAGGGCTACTTGCTAGTGTACCTGCTTGCGGTTATTCTAATTACCTTTCTGGTTTTACCTTATCTGATCTCGATATTTACGCCATATTCTTCTAAGACCATATTCAAAATCACAAGATCTACGCTGATTACCATATTTGCAACCGGAAAAATCATTGTTGTTTATCCCCAATTAATAGAAAATATTAAGGAGATTATCAGATCGGATGAAAATTCAACCGAAGAAGGCCAGGACAGGGTAGATATTATCATGCCTCTTGCCTACCCTTTCCCAAATCTTGGAACTTTTATGATCTTCATATTCGTTCCATTTGCAGCTTGGTTCACAGGCAAAGCGATGGGCTTTATGGATTATCCCATATTTTTGAGCTCTACCTTTCTAAGTAGTTTTGTTGCCCCTATCACAGGACTTCCTTTTAGTTTAGATCTCTTAAAAATTCCAAAAGAAACCTTTCAACTGTTTGTAGTATCAACTGTTTTAACTGACAGAATAAGGGTTGTACTGGGAGCCTTTCATCTTATTGCACTCACCTTGCTTACGATTTCTGCCAGTGGGGGCTATCTTAAATTCAAAAAAAGAAAATTTATACAGGGCCTTATTGTCATCAGTATCAGTACTGCGGTATCTGTGATTGGGTTGCGCTATATCTTGGAGGTGAGTATGAAGAATATTCCTACAAATCTTGAGATTGTAAATTCCTTTGAACTGATCAGTCCTGAACAGGAATTTGTCGTCTTCGAAACCTCGAAAAAGAACCCAAACCCCAAGTGGAGAGGTGAAAATACTTTAAGCCGCATTAAACGACGCGGAAAGATCAGGGTAGGTTTTTATGAACAAGCCGGACCTTTTACGTTTAGAAATAAAGACAGTATTTTGGTAGGATATGGAATTGATCTGGCTCACCAATTGGCAGCTGACCTGGATGTTAGCATTGAGTTTATAACCATAATTCCGGGGAAACTTGTTTCAGGAATAAATGGTGATCACTATGATATAGTCATGTCTGACATCTTTCTTTCCAGCCTTTATGCAGAGCAGCTGGAACTATCCCAGCCCTATTTGAACGTAACGCTTGCCCTACTTACAAGGCAAGACAACAAAATGTTCGATAGTTTTGACATTACCTCTAAACTTGACACTTTTACCATCTCTTATATTGAGAGGAAAGAGATCTCTAAAGAATTTCTATCCTTCTTCCCAAAAGGAGGGGCTTATCCTATTCCACAAATGAAGGATTTCTTAGCACATGACGGCGCTGTAATCATAGAAAAAGATAGCAGTAAAATTGATTCAATAATTTTTGACGCGCATCTTACCAGTGCAGAAAGAGCAGCCGCTACGACGGTTCTGAAACCGGGCTATAAAGTTGTAAACCCACTTCCCTACCATATCAACAATGCCCTGGTTTTTCCATTAGCACGAGACAATGTTTGGAGAAGTTATATCGATAAATGGATTGATTTCAGGAAAAAAGATGGCACTTTTGACAAGATCTACGATCAATGGATTCTGGGAAACCCATATCAGAAAAAAGAAAAAAAATGGAGTATTCTGGAAAATATTATAAAACCTAGATTTGAAGCTTCAAACAATGCAGTTAAGGATAGTATTCCTGAGAAATGACAGATTATTCTGCTAAAAAAAGTGTCAAAAGTTTAAAAGATCCTATTCGCTAATTCGGAAAAAAATCCCAATCCTATTGCCTTAATTTCACTTTGGTCAGATTTTTGATTCTATATGAATCATCAAAGCGCTTTGATTCATCATAGTTTATTTTTTTCGAGAGTTCTATGCGCATTGTTCTGAGAGTCAACTTTGATCGTATTTAATATTTGATACAATTATGGCAACAATTTTTATCTAACCCCAAAACAAATGAAAACTTTACCTCCTTTTTTTCTCATCTGTTTTTTGTTTTTTCAAACAAATTCAAGTATCCATGCCCAATTAAGTAAAAAATTCGATTCTATTTTGATCAGAAATAATCCAAAATATGATTTGACTTATAGAATTAATGATGAATACTTAAAAAAAGTAAGTCTGAGCAAGTCCCACCCCAAACTTGCTGAAATCAAAGGGAAGCACGCGTTAGGAGATTTTGGAAGTGGGTTATTAACTTTGGTTTCTGGGGTTGGAGTAGGAAATACTAAAGAGAATGTCGACTTAAAATTTACTTCAAAAATAAAATGCCAAGATCATAAGTACAATTGGACCATAAACCTATTTGTAAATGGACTTATGGAAAAGCAAAGGAGCAGATATAGAACAGAGAGTGGTGGTTTTTCAATGGACGTAGACCGCTATGCAAGTGTTAATTGGGATATTGGAGCTAGAGGGGAAATTATAAAAGATAATATCAAAATAGGTGATTTTATTCTGATCAAACGTCCAAAATTTAAAAAGTTAGCCAATAATAATCCTTTGGAGTTCTTAAGTGATTCCATTGGAGAATTGGATCCCGTAGAAGAAGTAGAAGAGTCTGATGATGAAAGAACCTACGCTGTATATGGTCAGGTACACAACCAGAACTTCAGTATCGTTGCCAGTGTGAAAAATAAGAGGTTTTGGCTTTTTCAGGATGAAAAATTGAAAGCAGTTCTTCAACTCCCGCATACAGTTCGTTTGGTAGAAGATAAGATGACCTATGCTTTACTCGATCCTGGTATGACTTCTTTAGAAATGACTTATTGGCTTAAGCTTGGTTTATACAATGCTTATCTAGCCAGTATTGTGGATAGAACCGAATACAATTGGTAAATCATTATATGCCTCTCTCTTTTTGTATGTGTTCATAGGCTCGTTGAACCTGTCTGAACTTATCTTCAGCTCCTTTGATATGCTCTGGCCCCAAATTCCTAAGTTTATCCGGATGGTATTTTTTCACCATTTTTCTATAGGCCGTTTTCACATCGCCATCAGATGCTGATTTATCAATTTCTAATATTTTATAGGAGCTATCTACCTCATTGTAGAACATGGCCTTAATCGAATCAAAATCATGGTGATTTATATTGAGATAACCTGCTATTGTATTGATCTTATGCAGTTCATTTTCAGTTACCATTCCGTCTGACTTTGCAACACCAAACAAAAAGTGCAATAACTGAAGTCTTGAAGGATGATTCATATGTTTGTTGATCTGCAAACATACCTGACGCGTAGAAATTTTATTATTTGCAATAATTCCTTTAAAAAGCTTAAAGGCATGATTCGCCCGTTCCTTGCCATACATACCTATAAACGAAGATCTTACAAAATCAAGCTCTCGTTTGTCCACATCACCATCAGACTTTATGACAATCGCGGCTAACACCAATAAACTGATCTCAAAATCTCCTGATTGAGTTGATTGCTGCTTACCAGCCGTCTTGTTCATAGCAAGAAGCTCACTTTCTGAGAATTCATCCACAAAACTACCGAGAACAAAACCAAGAATACCTCCTATTGGTCCTGCAAAAGTCCACCCCAAACCGGCTCCGAGCCATTTAGAAAAATTTGCCATATATAATTATTAAGAGCACAAATATAAGGGTCTGCCCACATTTTTAGTATATCACAGACTTAATATTTTGTGAAATCTCAAATGACCAGCATTCTTTTGCTTGGAATAAAGGATATAACCTGTTGAATACGTCCTAATTTCCAAAATACTTTGACACAAAGAAATAAATATTTTCTTGCTAACCTTTTGATTCTTGAGACATTAGTGAGGGGCTAACTTAAGTTAGCCCCTCACTTGATAATATCTTTTCATTGCTTATCTTTGCATTCGTGATAATTTAACTAAAAAATTAAAATTATGTATCCAGAAGAATTAGTAAAACCTATGCGTCAGGAATTAGTGACTGCAGGTTTTGAAGAATTATATACAGCAAGTGATGTAGAAGAGGCGTTGAAAAAAGAAGGAACAACTTTGGTTGTGGTGAATTCAGTTTGCGGTTGTGCGGCTGGTACGGCCAGACCGGGTGCTGTTGCTTCCTTGCAACTTGACAAAAGTCCTGATCATCTGACTACTGTATTTGCAGGTGTTGATGTTGACTCAACGAATAAAGCAAGAGAAATGATGATTCCATTTCCTCCGTCATCTCCATCTATCGCTTTATTTAAGGATGGACAATTGGTCCATATGCTCGAAAGACACCATATCGAAGGTAGATCCGCTGACATGATCGCTGCGAATCTAGCCGGAGCGTATGATGAATTTTGTTAAGCCCAAGAACCTATGAAATTATTTTTTTCCTTACTCGCTTTTCTGGTTATTTACTGTGATGATTCGGGCGCTATTTCCCTTCAGGAAACTGAGAAAGCGGAGATTGACAAATTGAAGATTGAGGTCAAAAGCCTTGCTGATGAATCAGTTTGCTCTGAAGAATTTAGCTGTTATAGTGTTGGGATTGGTGCCAAGCCCTGTGGAGGATTCTGGGAATACATTGTGTACTCAAACTCCATTGATGTTGTCACTTTTTTAACAAAAATAGAAACAATGAATGAATTGGAAAAAACGTATAATGAGAAATATATGATTCTATCTGATTGCTTTGTGGCTATGCCTCCGGGCAGTATCGAATGTGTTGATGGAAAATGTGTAGGTATTTTTCAATAAGTATTGAAGCAAAATATTATATTAAAAACCTCTTTATTAAAAGAGGTTTTTTTTATTTTGCATCATGGATAAAAAACAAGTCATCTCACAAACCACTTCTTTTGTAAAAAAAACCCTCGAAGGCGCTGAAGGGGGTCATGACTGGTTTCATATTGAACGGGTCTACAATAATGCAAAGCTCATTGCAAAAGGGGAAAATGTCAATCTTTTTATCGTAGAATTAGGAGCACTTCTGCATGATATCGCGGATGCCAAATTTCATGATGGAGATGAAAGCATCGGGCCTAAAAAAGCTGCCTCTTTTTTACGAAGCATCAAAGTTGAAGAAGAGATTATCGAGCATATTGAACATATCATTCATTATGTTTCTTTTAAAACAAGTCTGGATCAAAACCATACAAAAATACACCAATCTAATGAGCTCAATGTGATACAAGATGCCGACAGATTGGATGCCATTGGGGCCATTGGTATTGCCAGGGCTTTTAATTATGGAGGCTTTAAAAATCGATCATTATTTGACCCCAATATAGCTCCTGCTATAAATCAGGACAAGGAAAGTTATAAAAACAGTAAGGCACCAACCATCAATCATTTCTACGAGAAATTATTATTGCTGAAAGACAAGATGAACACCCAGACTGCTCGGGAAATTGCCGAAAAAAGGCATCAATTCATGGAGCTTTACCTTCAGCAGTTCTATGATGAATGGGATGGCAATCTTTAACCATTTATTTCCCGTAATTTATTTAGAAATTAGGCTTTCTCTTTTCTAAAAAAGCACTTGTTCCTTCTTCGAAATCTTCTGTTCCAAAACAATTTCCGAAAGCTGCTATTTCGACTTTAAAACCGTTTACAGATTCATCATAATTGGCATTCACCGCCTTTATTGCTGCACCTATGGCCATTGGCGAATTCCTTGCGATTTTACTTCCAAGATCTTCACAAAAAGAAAGCAACTCTTCCTGAGAAACAACATGATTTACCAATCCATAAGAAAGTGCCTGGTCAGCAGTAATCATGCCACCTGTTGTGATCATTTCAAGGGCTCTACCTTTACCTACGAGCTGCGGAAGTCTTTGTGTACCACCATAACCCGGGATCAAACCCAAAGAAACCTCGGGCAAACCCATTTTGGCATTGCCACTGGCCACTCTGATATGACTGGCCATCGCCAATTCTAATCCACCTCCAAGAGCAAATCCGTTGACAGCTGCAATAACTGGAGTGGAAAGTTCTGCCACCAAATCAAAAAGTTCTTTTTGCCCTTTAGCCGCTAAATTCTTTCCTTGTTTGGCATCAAAATCTGCAAATTCAGAAATATCAGCACCGGCTACAAAAGCCTTTTCACCGCTTCCTGTAATAATAATGACACGAATATCATTATCCTCATCCAAAGTAACAAAGGCATCATGTAGCTCCTTAATTGTGGCTTTGTTCAAGGCATTTAATTTTTTTGGGCGATCTATGGTAATGAATCCAAGATGATCTTCATGTTCTGCAACAATATTTTGATATGACATAAAAACTAATTAAGTATGCTTATTCCTTCGGTAAAGATACTGAAAACACAGTCCTTTCATTGACTTCTGACACAAATGTGATGTTACCATTATAGGCTTCAACGATGTTTTTAACCATTGGAAGTCCTAGTCCCATTCCGCTCGATTTTGTAGTGAATTTCGGTTCAAATATTTTAGAAGTATCTTCCTTCTCAATTCCCTTCCCGTTGTCTTCTACTTCAATATATACATTTTTCTTTTTTTCATAAACCCTCACTTTTATATAAGGCTCTTCACATTTATGCAAGGCATGAATTGCATTGGTAACCAAGTTAGTTACAATTCGTGTCAATTGAATTTTATCTACTTTGGTTATGATTTCATCCTTTTCAGGCTGATAACTAATATAAGATTCGTGAAAAATGTCAAGGGATTTTTTAACCTCTTCTACCACATTCAGTTTTTCATTGTTCTCACTTGGCATTTGCGCAAAATTTGAAAATGCTGAAGCGATCTCACTCATGATATCTATTTGCTGGATCAGAGATTCACAAAATTCATGCATTTTTGACCCTATTTCCGGATCGTTCTGGTCAAAATTATGATCAAAACTTTGCACTGTAAGACGCATGGGCGTTAATGGGTTCTTAATTTCATGAGCCACCTGCTTTGCCATTTCCCTCCATGCATGATTTCTTTCACTTTGAGCCAGTTTCACTGCCGAGTCTTCTATCTGATCGATCATACTGTTGTAAGCATCAACAAGGTTGGTAATCTCCTGACTTGCATCATCAAGAATAATCTTTTCATTTGATCGATCCACCGTAGTCTGACGCATTCTTCTACTCACATTTTCCAAGGATTTTGTAATGTATTTAGACAGAAAATAAGCCAGAACAATTGCAATGAAAAGAATAATAAGGTACACGATAGCCAAACGCTGTAAAAATTCTCTCAATTCCTTATCCTGTAAGGTATTGTCCTGAAGATAAGGAACTCCGATGATTCCAATGGGCTGGTCATAGGATCCTATCAAATAGGAAAATGAAGATTTAAATTTATTGCCATCCGCTCCAGATTTTTGAACAACCAATCGATGATCAGGATTAAAAATGATCAATTTCATAATGTCTTTAGACAGGTTCGTATCGGTTGTATCCGTAGCATTCTCTACATAGGAGCTTCTTAATAATCCCCCACTGAGACCATAAATATTTATATCGAGGTTGTGAATATCAGAAATCTCATTGAGCTTCTTCTCCAGAATGCTTGGCAATAAGATCGTTTCAAATTCTTTTATGGTATCGCGATTGAGCTCGTAGGTAATAGCTGCTTTAATGGCCTCTTCCTTTCTCTCAAGACGTTTGTTATGATAGTCTTCTGCCTGCTCATTATATTGATAGATCGTAACTGCTGCAATAAGTATGGAAGCAATAACAACGATAAAGATCATGGCTATAAAGATCCTTGTTCGCAGAGAAAATTTATTGATAGGCGTCATTGCTTTTTTGGTAAAGATAGTAAATTCAAAAAAGCATTTTAGACGAGATTCTAATTAGATTTTGATAGGGTGAATAAAAATTCTACCCCACCCTCTTTTAAATTTCCTGCAGAAATCTCACCGCCATGTAACTGTATGGCATTTTTAACTATCGCAAGACCCAAACCGGTTCCTCCTTTGGGCCTCGACCTATCCTCATCTACCCTGTAAAATCTTTCAAATACCCGCAAAAAGTGCCTTTCATCAATATTGTTACCAGTGTTTGAAAAAGAGAAGTAATAAAAATTTGAATCTTCCAGATAATTATTAAGGCAAATCTCAATATGTTCACCTCCGTATTTTATGGCATTTTCGAAGAGATTATAAAAAACAGATGTTAGCAAGGATTTGTTTGCTTTGATCAATATCGGTTTTGACATTCTTGTCTTTACATCAATGTCCTTTTTCTTTAAACTGATGTTCAGGGATTCCTTAACTTCATAGATCAGTTCATTTAAATTGATTACCTCAAACTTAAATCTATCACGTGCTTCTGACATTTTTTGCAGAACAGAAATATCCTGGATCAAATCAGACAGTCTTTCTGATTGTAAATACGCATTTGAAATATACCTCTTTCGCTCAGTATCCTCCAGATGATTTTCCTTTAAAAGCTCTAAATATCCAAGTATGATCGTGATGGGAGTCTTTAATTCATGGGCAATATTTGCCGTCATCTCCTCTTTTATTTTTTTTTGCTTTTCTAGTTTTGTAATATCTCGTATGACCAACTCAAAACTTTTATCAGCAAAAATGATGGCATGAAGGTTAAATGTTCTCGTGCCTTTATCAATAATTTCTTCCAGATGGGGTAGTTCATTCTGGTCAATATGTACATCTTCCTTAAGGTTTTTCTCCAAAAAAGCATTGAGTTTGCTGAAGTTTTGGATCTGAAAAATCTGTTCTTCTGAAATATTGGTCTCGTCAGCAATAATATTCAAATACTGTATAAAGTGATTATTTCTAAGAATTTCCTTCTTATTGGGAGTAAAAAAGGCAATTCCTTCATTTAAAGCGATCAAATGCGAATACAGCTTATTTTTTTCTGTTTCTATCTTGCTTTTAGCGGCAGTAAGCTTGTCATAAATTTCGGCGACCTGTTTGCTGATCTCACCAAATTCCCCTTTTGGAAACTCAACTTTCTCTGTGACCTCCTCCCCATGACTCAATCGAGTAGCAAAATCTTTTAGCTTAAATAATGCACTTGACAGGTTCTTGGTAATCAAACCAATAAACCACCAGGTGACCAGAAACAAAGTGACCAGATAAAAAATAAAAAGCTTTTCAACGCCTAAAAAGTTCTTTACCTCCACATCATAATGGGCGGCGGTACGGACAAATAAGTCCGCATAACTTTTTGTATAGTAGTAATACTCATAACCTGTAGTTGCAGATTCCCTTATATTGGATCCACTGCCCTCTTTAAGCGCCTTTTGGATTTCCGGGCGATGCAAATGGTTTTCCATTTTAACAACTTCCTTCACTTCGGAATCATACAGTACCTTACCTGACTTATCAAGAACTGTAACCCTTATATTCTGATTTGGGATATATAAGTATAGTGAATCCAGGGAACCGAGATTTCCTTCTTTATCTAATCCTTTTCTTTCAATAAAATTATAGGTGAGTTCAGCGATGTTATTCAGACTGACTTCAATCTGATCACGTTTAAATTCTCGCTCCCTTTTGTATTGAAATAACAATACAAGAATTGTAAAAACGATAAATATTGCTGATAAATAAAGAAAGATCTTTTTTCGATATTCCAATTTTTTAAATAAAGCCAAGCCCTAATCTTTTCGATATAATGAGTCGACAAAATTAGTCCTAATTCTCACTTTGAAATAACCATTTGAATTAAAGAACGATTAATAATATATTACCATAGTGTTAACTTGGATCGCCAATAATATTTTCTACGAATCTGGGAATTTCTTGTATGGTATGTTCTGTTAAAAACTTTACAAAGGCCGAGCCAATAATAGCGCCACTTGCGTGTTGAGTTGCCTGTTTAAAAGTTTCATGATTCGAGATCCCAAACCCTATGATCTGTGGTGTCTTTAAATTAAGAGCCTCAATCCGCTGAAAATAATCTTGCTGGTCCTGATCAAATGAATTCTTAGCTCCTGTGGTACTTGCCGAACTCACCATATAGATAAACCCTTTAGAGATCGTATCTATATATTTGATTCTTTCATCTGAGGTTTGAGGTGTGATCAAAAATACATTGTAGAGGCCGTGTTTCTCAAAAATGGGTAAATACTCTTTGTGAAAAACATCAACCGGAAGGTCGGGAATGATCAACCCGTCAATTCCTGTTTCTGAACATTTTTTACAAAAGGCTTCTATTCCATATTGAAGCATCGGATTAAAATACCCCATAATGAGCAATGGAATTGACACCTCATCTCTGATCGACTTCAACTGCTCAAATAATGTGTCAGTGGTCATCCCATTATCTAAGGCTGCGGTGCTACTGGCTTGAATTGTGGGTCCGTCCGCCAGGGGATCAGAAAAAGGCAGGCCTATTTCGATCATATCAACACCTGATGATTGCAACTGCTTAATAACCTCTGCGGTATCAGTCAGGTTGGGATATCCCGCCGTAAAATATATGGAAAGCAGTTTCTTTGGATCTGTTCCATTTGAATTATGCTTCAGCAAACTTTGTTCTATTCTATTCATTTTTTTTCTTTTTGTTGATCTGTTCACTCAATTATTCTAAACCTGTTCATGTGCTATTTATAGATCAAAATAGTCAATATAAGTGTCGAGATCCTTGTCGCCTCTCCCCGAAAGGTTGATCACAACAACATCTTCTTTTTTAAACTTGATTTTGGCAAGTGCTGCTAACGCATGAGATGTTTCTATCGCCGGAATAATTCCTTCCAACTTAGATAATTCCAATCCGGCCTGCATGGCTTCGTCATCTGTAGCATTCAGAAATTCTGCTCTTCCTGATGTAAAAAGATAGGCATGCTGTGGTCCAACCCCCGGATAATCAAGCCCGGCAGAAATAGAATAAGGCTCTATGATTTGTCCGTCTTCAGTTTGCATCAGAAGGGTCTTGCTTCCATGGATGATACCTTCCTTTCCCAAAACACTGGTCGCAGCAGATTCGCCAGAATTGATTCCCTTTCCTGAAGCCTCAACGGCAATGAGTTTTACTTTTTCCTGATCAAGGTAGTGATAGAATGCTCCTGCTGCATTACTGCCACCTCCTACACAGGCTATAATATAATCCGGATTTTCAGTATTTTCTTTTTCCATTAACTGCCATTTCATTTCTTCAGAAATCACAGATTGAAATCTAGCTACCATATCAGGGTAAGGATGAAACCCAACTACAGACCCAATGATATAGTGTATCTCAACCGGATCATTGATCCATGCTCTGATGGCCTCATTTGTAGCATCTTTTAATGTTTTACTCCCAGATGTTGCCGCGACCACTTTTGCGCCAAGCATTTTCATTCTGGCTACATTAGGAGCTTGTCTGGCAATGTCTATTTCACCCATGTAAACGGTACATTCCACCCCGGCAAGAGCACATACAGTTGCTGTAGCTACTCCATGTTGACCGGCACCTGTTTCAGCAATAATTCGCTTCTTTCCCAGCCTTTTTGCCAATAAGATCTGCCCAATGGTATTATTGATCTTATGTGCGCCAGTATGGTTAAGATCTTCTCTCTTTAAATAAATTTTTGCTCCGTATTTATCAGATAATCTTTTGGCAAGAAATAAAGGTGAGGGCCTGCCCACATAGTCTTTTAAAAGGGCATGAAATTCTTTCTTAAAAGAGGGATCATTCATGATTTCCAAATAAGACCCTTGTAAGGTTTCCATATTGGGATATAACATTTCAGGAACAAATGCGCCTCCAAATACTCCATAATATCCTTTTTCATCGGCGTGATAAGACTTTTTCATTTATTTATCTTTAACTGTTAATTCAATAAACTTCTTTAATTCTTGGATCTTCTTTAATCCTGGTTCACTTTCAAATTTGCTATTCACATCCAAGGCGTAACAATAGTTTGATAAGGGCGAATCTAAAAATGATTCTATACGGTCTGCCTCAGCAAGTCCAATTCCTCCGCTAAGGAAAAAAGGTTTGTCAAAAGGATATTTCTCAAGTAACTTCCAATCAAATAAGGTACCGTTACCTCCTCTTTCCTTACCTTTAGTATCAAACAAAAAATAGTCGCAAACTTGCCTATAATTGTTGAGCATATTAAAATCAAAGTTCTCTGATATAGCAAAGGCTTTGATGATTTCCAGGCCTGATTTGTTCGATGCTTTCAGCTCCGAACAAAAAAGAGCAGATTCATCACCGTGAAGCTGAACACCTTTCAAGTCATACTTTTTAATCAGCTCATTTATAACTGATAACTCTTCGTTCACAAAAACCCCAACTTTTTTAATAGCAACCGGGAGAGCTGGCATTTCTCCTTCAAAATGACGTTTTGATTTTTGATAAAATATAAAGCCTAGATAGTCAGGCTGCAGTGCTGCAACTGATTCAATATTGTCTTTATATTTCATTCCGCAAATCTTAATTTTCATGGCTCAGTGCTAAAATAAATTCCGTTGCTGCCTTTCCTGGTGCTTCAGTTTTCATAAAATTTTCACCTATCAAAAACCCACTATACCCAAACTGCTTCAGGCTTACTATAGCGTCAACCGAACTAATGCCGCTTTCGGATATTTTCACCTTGTCATCTGGTATCATTGAAGATAGTTTTTTACTTGTCTCCAAACTCACTTCAAAGGTTTTCAAGTTCCTGTTATTCACACCTACAAGATCCACATGCTCAAGATCCGAACCCTTGAGTTCTTCCTCATTATGTACCTCTAACAACACTTCTAAATCCAACTGATGGGCCAATTGAGAAAACAAAGTAACCTCCTCGGGGTTAAGCACTGCAGCAATCAACAAGATGGTATCTGCTCCAAATGCCTTGGCCTCATAGATCTGATAAGGATCTATGATAAAATCCTTTCTAAGCAAAGGAATAGTAAGATGGTCACGCGCCTGCACCAGGTCATCCAGAGAGCCCCCAAAATACTTTGTATCAGTGAGTACGGATATTCCCGATACTCCGGCTTTTTCATATCCGCTGACTACATCAATAACACTGTCTTTATGGTTGATGACTTGTTTCGATGGACTCCTTCTTTTAAATTCAGATATAATACCACTGCCGTCCAAAATACTTTGTGACATGGAAAAACTTTTTCTTTCTAAAAGGGGTGACTTCATCAAATAAGACAACGGTATCAGCTTCTTTTTGGACGCTACTTCCTGCCTTTTATCTCGTATAATTTTATCTAAAATATTCACCCTATTATTTTATTTTAATTACTAATTTCATGCAATAGCTTAAATACTGATAAGGCACTTTTACTGCTAAGTGATTCCTTTGCCAATTCAAATCCTTCGCGATGACTGATCTTGTTGACTACCGAAATAGCCAATCCTGCATTGGCGCAAACTACATTGCTCTGAGCCTCTGTACCTTCTGCCCTCAATACTTTTACAAAAATTTCTGCACTTTCTTTAACGGTCTTCCCTCCATAAATATCTTCTTGCATAATACTTTCTATACCAAGATCCGAAGGGATAATCATTTTGTCCTCTTCATTAGTAATCATTTTGGTCCGGTCGGTTAAGGAAATTTCATCATAGCCGGCTAAATCGTGTAAAATGGCATAATTCTTATCTGTTGTCTGGTACAAATATCCATACATCCTGGCTAGTTCCAGATTAAAAACCCCTACCATTTGATTTTGTGGAAAAGATGGATTTACCATCGGACCCAACATGTTGAAAAAGGTTTTTACCCCCAATTCTTTTCTGATAGGCGCGACATTTTTCATCGCAGGGTGGAAAAGAGGAGCATGTAAAATACAGATCCCGGCCTTGTCAATGGAACGCTGTAAAAACGATTCCTCATTAGAAAATCTGATGCCAAGATGCTCCAAAACATTAGATGATCCGCATGAGGAAGAAACGCCGTAATTTCCGTGTTTGGCGACCTTAACACCTGCTCCTGCCGTAACAAAAGAAGCTAAGGTTGAAATGTTGAAAGTATCCTTTCCATCACCACCAGTACCGCAAAGATCCACAGTATCAAAATCAGAAAGGTCAACAGGTAAACATAGCTCCAGTAAGGCTTCGCGGAAACCATCAAGTTCTTCCACCGATATGCTTCTCATCATATAGACGGTTAAAAAAGAGGCGATTTGACTGGTATTATAGATCCCCTTTGAGATATTGACCAACACCTTCTTGGCTTCCTGTTTGGAAATGGTTTCCTGATTGATCAGACGGTTTAGTATTTCTTTCATTATTTGTTGCTATTCATTATATACTTATGATTCAACCCAGTTTTTTAACATTTTCTTTCCCTCTGGTGTCAAGATAGATTCTGGGTGGTATTGAACGGCCCGAACATCATGTGTTTGATGTCTTAAGGACATAATTTCACCGTTCTCATCCACGGCAGTCACAATCAATTCTTTAGGCAAATCTTTCGCTACCACCCAGGAATGATACCTTCCTACTTCTAATTCCACAGGAATATCTTTGTATAGGACCTTGTCATCATTCACTCTTTTGATCCATGTGGAAACCCCGTGATAGACTTTGTTCAAATTCTCTATACTGCCTCCATATACTTCAGCTATA
>CAJQNF010000137.1 GCA_905479625.1 uncultured Flavobacteriaceae bacterium
AGGTACTTTTTCAATAAACATGACCTGGATCGGTATAGCCGTAACCGCTATATTATATCTGGCATTTCTGTTTGCTCAGACCTACAGACACAAGGACTATTTTCAAATGAGTTATTCTGAAGCGCTGCATGAAGAGGAGCATGAACCAAAATCTTTGACTTACCATATGCTATTCCTTGTGGCCTATATGCTGGTGATCATTCTGCTGTCAAAAAGTTTGAGCAAGATCATTGATTTTGGCATTGGAGAAATCGGATTCCCGGTAGCTCTCGGAGGATTATTGGTGGCTGTATTGGTACTAGCACCTGAAGGGATGGCTGCTGCCAAGTCTGCTTTAAAAAATGATTTACAGCGATCGATCAATATCAGTCTCGGGTCCGGACTATCAACAATAAGTCTAACTGTACCAGCGGTTTTATTGATTGGTATATTCACGGATAAAAAAGTGATCCTTGGTTTAGGCCCCGAAGATAGTTTTTTACTAATCCTTACCTTAGCGGTAAGCATGGTGACCTTTTCCGGAAAACGAAGTAATTTTATACAGGGAATTGTGCATTTGGTGCTCTTCTTAATTTATCTGGCCTTAATATTTGATTAGAAACCTTTTAATCCCTTGACGAGTTTACACGCCAATATATTCTGAGAAATAATTAAACAGTGAGATTAAAATTCACCACCCTTTTTATCTTGATCTTTTCCTTGCAGCATTTACAAGGCCAAAACGATTCTATCGTTGTTGCCGACCATATTGTTCTTGTGGGTACGGTTAAAAAGATCAATAAGAGTGTCATTACCATAGAGACAGAATTTAGTAAAAATGATATCAGGATCGAGAGAGAAGAAATTAAATCAATGGCAACGAAAGGCCAGCTCATAATGACCGATAGAGAAGGGTTACGATATTATGGCACCTTAACGAGTATGGGAAAAGATTCTATCTACATGACAACAGATGATCATCGAATCCTGACTTACCACTGGGATGATCTTTATAATTTAGAGGAATACAGGACAGATTTTAAGCATCGCTTTTCCTTCTCTATTGATTTTGGTTTTAGTATGGCCCAAGCCAACAATCTTATTCAATGGAGCTCAAACGGAGTCATAGGGTACAAAACCATTAATTGGATCATTGAGAGTAATTTCAATGGTATCATTTCATCACAAGAGGATACAGATAGGATTTATCGGTGGGAGCAGCAAATTGAATTCGCTTTGTTTCTGCCAAAAAATTGGTTTGTTCATTCCGAGCTGGGTTTTTTGACAAGTTCTGAACAGAAAATTGAGGCTAGATTCGTTCCGAGAGTGGGGGTTGGTAAAATATTGATTAGATTTAATGAGATAAACTGGAATATTACAGGTGGAGGAAATATGAATTTTGAAAGGTATACTGGAAATTCAGAAGACAGGAGGACCGTTGAGGCATTTTTAGGCACCGATTTTAATTTGATCGACATAGGAGATTTCAATTTGAGTAATCGAAACAGCTTGTTTAAAAGTGTTACCGAAGCAGATCGATGGAGGTTTGATACGGCAATTGACTTACGTTATAAGTTGCCATTGAATTTATATGTGTCTACCGGGTTTACATATAATTATGACAGTAGCCCTATTGTTGGTGCAGATGGTAACGATTATGTACTCCGGATTGGTGTAGGATGGGAATTATAGATGAAATATTAGAAAATTAAAAAGATACAAATGAAGGCTTTTCAAAACAACTTATTGAATTTCAGAAGCATACTAATGTTTTGGTTGATAGCAACGATATTTTCAACTTCCGCATTATCACAGGTAGCAACGATAGATTCTTTGGACTTTGAGGCCGCGGATTTAGATTCCGCGACTGTTGAACAAATTAGATCTCCTTTGAGAACACCGAATGTGTCTAGCCCGAGAGCAACATTATTCAGTTTTATAGAAAACATGAATGCTTCCTACGAATTATTAACAGAAGCTCATGAAGAAAATATTGAAATACCAGGATGGTATATTGATGAGAGTGTGAAGCCCAAGGTATACGGAGCCGAAAGATTATTTGAGAAGGCTTCGTATTCTCTGGATCTGTCTTCCTTCCCTCCTTCTCTTAGAAAGTATTTAGGGTATAGCGGTCCGATCATGTTAAAGGAGATCCTTGACCGGATCGATCTGCCGGCTATGGATGAGGTACCCGGAACAGATTCTCTCGACTCAATTCAGGGTGAAGATTCAGAATTAGAATTTTACACAATACCTGATACTGAAATTACGCTGGTTAGGATTGACAAAGGCTATCAAAAAGGGAAATACTTATTTTCAGCCGAAACTGTTTCGAGGTTACAAGAGTTTTATGAAAAATCAGCGCATCTTCCCTACCGAACAGATGACAATGTTTCTGCAGGTTTCTATACTTTTTATGCCAGTACGCCAGGAAAACTAATGCCGCCCAGATGGAGCAGTTTCTTGCCAGAATGGGCTAATCAAGAGGTATTATCTCAAACGGTGTGGCAATGGATATTTTTAGTAGGTTATTTTGTGATCTCTCTGTTTCTTTTAAATATTATCTATAAATATTTGATCCAACCCAACAAGGAGAATATCAATTTAAGGCGCACCATTTTATTGATCATCATCCTGGGGCTAACCTTATTTTTAAGTATCATTATTAGTGATCGCATCAATATCACCGGAGATCTATTACTAGCGTTAAAAATCATTTTAGAATCAATTTTCTGGTTCATATTAGCTCTATTATCTTTTAACGTAATCGTTGCCTTTTCAAAATATTTAGTAAAAATGAAACATGTTGATAAGATCGGCTTGGAAGCTACCTATACCCGAGCCATTTTTATGATCGTTGCCATCTTGGTAGCTTCATCAATTGTTCTTTACGGACTTTCTGAATTAGGTATTGCCTCGGTATCGTTAATCACTGGTGTAGGAATCGGAGGTATTGCCATCGCATTGGCCGCACGTTCAACGTTGGAAAACGTTATCGCCAGTTTTACAATTTTTGCTGATAAGCCTTATAGCGTTGGTGACAGGGTAAAGATCATGGAGCACAATGGTACGGTTGAATCTATTGGAATTAGATCTACTCAGATCAGACTTTTGACTGGGCCAGTT
>CAJQNF010000138.1 GCA_905479625.1 uncultured Flavobacteriaceae bacterium
CTACTTCTGATTTAAATGACTTGTACAGAAGGGTCATCATACGTAACAATCGATTGAAAAGATTGATGGAGATCAAGGCGCCTGAGGTGATCTTGAGAAATGAGAAACGTATGTTACAGGAATCTGTGGATTCCTTATTTGATAACACAAGAAAGTCTTCTGCTGTTAAAACTGAATCTAACAGACCTTTGAAGTCACTTTCTGATTCTCTTAAAGGGAAGCAAGGACGTTTCCGTCAAAACCTTTTAGGTAAACGTGTTGATTATTCTGCACGTTCGGTAATCGTTGTTGGTCCTGAACTGAGATTGTATGAATGTGGTTTGCCAAAAGATATGGCAGCTGAATTATATAAGCCTTTTGTAATCAGGAAACTGATCGAAAGAGGGATTGTAAAAACAGTTAAATCTGCCAAAAAAATTATTGATAAAAGAGAACCTGTAGTTTGGGATATTCTGGAAAATGTTCTTAAAGGACATCCAGTATTACTAAACAGGGCGCCTACTTTGCACAGACTTGGTATCCAGGCTTTCCAGCCGAAATTGATAGAAGGAAAAGCAATTCAATTACATCCATTGGTATGTACTGCATTTAATGCGGATTTTGATGGTGACCAGATGGCGGTTCACCTTCCATTGGGGCAGGAAGCAATTTTGGAATCACAACTGTTAATGTTGGCTTCCCATAATATCCTGAATCCAGCAAACGGTTCGCCAATTACAGTACCTTCACAGGATATGGTTTTGGGTCTTTATTACATGACCAAAGAACGTATTTCTACCCCTGAATATAAAGTGAAGGGTGAAGGAACTACTTTCTATTCATTGGAAGAGGTGAAAATTGCCTTCAATGAGAAAAAAGTAGATCTTAATGCAGGAATCAAAGTAAGAGGAATAGATTTTAATGAAAACGGTGAGCTAGTTAGTCAAATCATAAAAACTACTGTTGGAAGGGTATTATTCAATGAGGTGGTTCCTGAAAAAGCAGGATATATCAATGATGTATTGACCAAGCGTTCTTTAAGAGATATTATCGGTGACATTTTAAAGGTTACTGATGTGCCAACAACAGGTAAATTCCTTGATAATATCAAGAACATGGGTTATAAGTTTGCCTTCCAGGGTGGCTTGTCATTCAGTTTGGGAGATATTATTATCCCTGAAGAGAAATGGGGTATGATCGATTCTGCCAATAAGCAGGTAGATTCAATTATGTCAAGTTATAATATGGGTATGTTGACCAACAAGGAAAGATACAACCAGGTAATTGATATCTGGGGATCTACCAACAACAGGTTGACCGAATTATCTATGAAACGTCTAAGAGAAGATCAACAAGGGTTTAACTCTGTATATATGATGCTTGACTCCGGTGCAAGGGGATCTAAAGAACAGATCAGACAGCTAACCGGTATGCGTGGATTGATGGCAAAGCCTAAAAAATCTACTGCTGGTGGTGGGGAGATTATTGAGAATCCTATTCTTTCTAACTTTAAAGAAGGGTTATCGATTCTTGAATACTTTATCTCTACGCACGGTGCGAGAAAAGGTTTAGCGGATACGGCATTAAAGACTGCGGATGCGGGTTACCTTACAAGAAGACTTGTTGATGTTGCACAGGATGTAATTATCAATATAGAAGATTGTGGTACTTTAAGAGGACTAGAGGTAAGACCTTTAAAAAATAATGATGAGATCGTAGAATCACTTGCCGAAAGAATATTCGGAAGGGTGTCACTACACGATGTATATAACCCAATAACGGATGAATTGATCATAGAGGCTGGTGAATTGTTCACTGAGGAATCTGTGAAGAAAGTAACCTTAGCTGAACTTGATGCTATAGAGGTTCGTTCTGCACTTACTTGTGAAGCGAAAAAAGGAATATGTACAAAATGTTACGGAGTTAGTTTATCAACTAACAGTATGGTTCAAAGAGGTGAAGCTGTAGGTGTAGTAGCTGCACAGTCAATTGGAGAACCGGGTACACAGTTAACACTGAGAACTTTCCACGTAGGTGGTATTGCTGGAAACATTTCTGAAGACAATCGTATGATTGCCAATCATGGAGGAGACCTTGTGATTGATGATTTGAAGACCGTAGATGGATTAGACAACGACGGAAACCCGGTTAAAATCGTTATTTCAAGAACTAGTGAGTTTAAGATTTTTGATAAAACTTCCGGGATTGCGTTGAGTACAAATAACATCCCTTATGGTTCACATATTTTTGTAAATAATAAGACGAAGATTAAGAAAGGTGACGTTATTTGTCAATGGGATCCTTATAATGGGGTAATCGTTTCCGAATTTGGAGGTAAGGCCGTATTTGAGGATGTAACAGAAGGAGTTACTTTCCAAGTAGAGATGGATGAACAAACCGGATTCAAGGAAAAGGTAATTTCTGATTCTAAGAAGAAAAGAGTTATTCCAATTTTACACGTGCAAACGAAAAAAGGAGAAACTCAAAGATCTTACTCTTTACCAGTAGGTGCTCACTTATTGATTGAAGAAGGGCAGAAGATCGAGCCAGGACAGATTTTGGTAAAGATTCCACGTAAGTCTGGTAAAGCAGGTGATATTACGGGTGGTCTTCCAAGAGTAACAGAATTATTTGAAGCTAGAAATCCATCTAACCCTGCAGTAGTATCTGAGATTGATGGTGTGATTTCATTTGGTAAGATCAAAAGAGGAAATAGAGAAATTATTGTTGAGTCTAAACTTGGTGATGTTAAAAAGTATTTGGTGAAATTATCTAACCAGATCCTTGTACAGGAAAATGACTTTGTGAAGGCAGGAATGTCACTATCCGACGGAGCAACTACACCTACTGATATATTGAATATTATGGGACCTGCAAAGGTTCAGGAGTATTTGGTAAATGAGATTCAGGAAGTGTACAGACTACAAGGTGTGAAGATTAATGACAAGCACTTTGAAGTTGTTGTAAGACAAATGATGAGAAAGGTTAAATTAATTGACTCAGGTGATACCATTTTCTTAGAAAACCAATTGGTGCATAAGAATGATTTCATGGAAATCAACGATAACATTTATGGACTGAAAGTAATTGAAGAACCAGGTGATTCTGAAAACTTTAAAGCCGGACAGATTGTATCAGCTAGAGCTTTAAGAGATGAGAATTCTATTTTGAGAAGAAATGATAAGAACCTGATGGATGCACGTGATGCGATTCCAGCTACGGCGGAACCAATTTTACAAGGTATTACGCGTGCTTCACTTCAAACGAAATCATTTATTTCGGCTGCATCGTTCCAGGAAACAACCAAAGTACTGAATGAAGCTGCTGTAAGTGGTAAAGAAGATTATCTTGAAGGATTGAAAGAAAATGTGATTGTTGGTAAAAGAATTCCTGCAGGAACAGGAATGAGAGAATATGATCATATCATAGTTGGTTCAAAAGATGAATTAGAAGGATAACAATAAAGGCACGATATATCGTGCCTTTATTTTTTATAATTATTTCAGTCATGTCAAAAGAAGCAAAACAAAATCAGTTAAATATTGAGATAGATGAGAAAACAGCCGACGGTTCTTACGCCAACCTGGCTATAATCAATCATTCTATATCAGAATTTGTAGTCGATTTTATCAATGTTATGCCGGGCTCGCCCAAGTCAAAGGTGAAATCAAGAATTATTCTAACACCTCAGCATGCCAAAAGACTAGCTAAAGCATTAGCTGATAATATAAGTCGTTTTGAGGCTAACAATGGTGAAATTAAAGATTATGAGCAACCTCCGATGCCTATGAATTATGGGCCTACGGGACAAGCTTAAATGATATAAAAAACGAGTTATTACTCGTTTTTTTTTATTTTAGCCCTATGAAATTCCCTTCAAAACTGCTAGATAAATTACAAGAGCGTCAACTGAGTAGCAGTTTGAGAAGCTTGTCTGCCCAAACTGATCTTATTGATTTTTCCTCCAATGATTATCTTGGATTTTCAAAGAGTGAGCAGCTGTTTGATCTGGTAATGAATAAGCTCAAGACCAGTCAGGCGCAAAATGGGAGCACAGGTTCAAGATTGTTGTCAGGTAATTTTTCTTTTCATGAAGCACTGGAATCTAAACTTGCTGAATTCTTCCATACAGAAGGAGCATTACTTTTTAATTCCGGCTATGATGCCAATATTGGGTTGTTGGCTTCCGTTCCACAAAGGGAAGACAGGGTTTTTTATGATGAATTTTCACATGCTTCCATTAGGGATGGGATCAGATTATCTCATGCGAAAGCTTTTGGGTTCAGACATAATGATCTCGAGGACCTACAACAAAAAATTACGAGCACAGAAAGAGAAGGGGAGATCTATGTTATAGTGGAAGCTGTGTACTCTATGGATGGAGATATGGCTCCTTTAAAAGAACTAGCTCATTTGTCTGAAATAGCGGGCTTTAAACTGATTGTTGATGAAGCTCATTCTACCGGGGTTTATGGAGAAAAAGGCCAAGGAATGATAGTTGAGCAAGAGCTTGAGCCTTATGTCTTCGCCAGAATACATACTTTTGGGAAGGCGCTGGGCTGTCATGGTGCCGCTGTAACAGGAGATCATTCGCTGATTCAATACCTGGTGAATTTTTCGAGACCTTTTATCTATACAACTGCTATGCCTCTGCATACTGCTGTGACCATACAATTTGCCATAGAGATGCTCTCCGATACAAAAGAAAGGAAGATTTTACAGCATAATATTACTTACTTTAAGGAAATGATCGCTCATTTTAAACTGCAAGATATTTTTATCAATAGTGCATCTCCCATTCAAAGCGCTGTGATTGCTTCCCCCTCAAGAGTTAAGGAGGTGACAACTAAATTGAAGGAACAAAATTTTGATGCAAAACCCATATTGAGCCCTACGGTTCCTCTGGGCCAGGAGCGTATTAGATTTTGTGTTCACAGCTACAATACTTATGATGAGATTCAGGAAATTCTTTTTTTATTGAGTACTTTTGTCTAGATTTTTTTAAGTGCTTCATGAATACATATTTTATCACAGGAATTGGAACTGATGTGGGTAAAACGGTGGCAGCAGCCATCGTTGTAGAGGCCCTGAAGGCAGATTACTGGAAGCCGGTGCAAGCAGGAGAATTACAACATACCGATACACATAGTGTTGAAGGATTGATCTCTAATTCAAAGTCTGTTATGCATGATCATAGTTATGCACTTCAAACACCTATGAGCCCTCATGCCGCTGCCGATATTGATGGAATGCGTATAGACCTCGCTGCTATTAAGGAACCGGATACGGATAATCATCTGGTCATTGAAGGTGCAGGAGGATTATTGGTTCCTTTGAATGAGCAGGAAACCATTCTAGATCTGATCAAAAAAAATTATAAGGTCATCGTAGTATCCAGGCATTATTTGGGAAGCATTAACCATACCTTGCTCACATTAAGTGAATTAAGAAGAAGGGGTTTAGAAGTTTCCGGAATTATATTTAATGGTGAAGCGCATCCGAGTACCGAAAATATTATCAAGAAAATTGGACTTGTAGAAGAGATTGGCAGGATCGATGAGGAAGCATTGCTGGATAAAAAGGTCATTAGAAAGTATGCAGGATTATTTAAACCACGACTTGAAGCCTTATAATGAATTTTAAAGAAAGAGATCGGAAGCATTTATGGCATCCCCTGACGCAACATAAATTGCACCCAGAGCACCTGGCTATTGTCAAAGCAAAAGGTGTTTGGTTATATGACGAGGACGGAAAACGATATCTTGATGGTATTTCCAGTTGGTATACCTGTATGTACGGGCATAGTCATCCTCAGATCATCTCCAGGGTGAAGCAACAACTTGATATTTTGGACCAGGTGGTGTTTAGTGGCTTTACACATCCGCCGGCTATCGAACTATCTGAAAAGCTCATGTCTGCATTGCCTTCAAAAATGGCAAAGATATTTTTTTCAGATAATGGATCAACTTCGGTTGATGTAGCCATCAAAATGTCTTTACAGTATTATTTTAACAGGGGGCAAAAAAGAAAAAGAATTATTGCGTTTGACAATGCGTTTCACGGTGATACCTTTGGTGCGATGTCTGTGTCAGGACTGTCTGTTTACAATGGCCCTTTTGAAGATTTTTTATTGACAGTTGACAGGCTGCAAGTCCCGGATGATCATAACTTACCTGTTGTTTTGAGTAATTTCAAAACAATGTTGGACACTGGCGAGGTCGCTGCGTTTATATATGAGCCTTTGGTGCAAGGTGCGGCCGCAATGCACATGTATCGTCCAGATCATCTGGAAATGCTTATAAAAATGGCTCAGGAAGCCGATGTGTTGACCATTGCAGATGAAGTGATGACTGGTTTCGGCAAAACCGGAAAGAATTTTGCCTCGGAATATATGCATACACAACCGGATGTGATTTGTTTGTCTAAATCTCTTACGGCCGGAGTTGCACCAATGGCACTTACTTGTTGCAGTCAACAAGTATACGATGCCTTTTATGATGATGAAATCAGTAAAGGTTTTTTTCACGGGCATACCTATTCTGCCAATCCATTAGCTTGTACTGCCGCTATCGCAGGTCTTGACCTGCTGACATCTGAAGAAATTCAAAATAACATTAAAAGAATTCATAAGCGTCATCTGGAATTTGAACAACGGATTAAATCCCATAAAAAAGTGAAACAAACCAGGGTCACAGGAGTGATTTTTGCTTTGGATCTTGATATTAAAATGGATCGATATGGGAATTTAAGAGATCAGCTTTATGCATTTTTTATGGAAAAAGGTGTGTTTTTAAGACCTTTGGGCAATACAATTTACACCCTGCCTCCCTTTGTGATCACAGATGGCGAATTGGATTTGATTTATAAAGTAATGGAAGAATGTTTGGAAATAGTATGATATAATGAGAGAAAAGATATCCATAGTTTCAATGTCATCAGTATCGGCTCTTGGTGCATCTGAAGATCAGAGCTGGCAACATTATATGGAGAAGAGATCCTTAATTGAAGAACAGGATTTTAAAAAATTCTCTGCACTGGTAAGCAGTATCAGTCATGAACATTGGTCCGAGATCAATAAACTTAAAAAAATAAAGAACTATAAAGACCTTGACCCTTCAGTGTTAATGGCCATTTACTGTTCAAGAAAAGCTTTTCAAAAGACAGATTGGAAGGAGAAAGAATTTGGTGTGAATATCGGTTCATCCAGAGGGGCTACCTTTTTGTTCGAGAAATATTTTAAGGAATTTAGCGAAAATGATAAAGGACTGGTCAATACTTTAAGTTCTCCCACTACTACCTTAGGAAATATATCTTCATGGGTTGGACATGATTTGCATACTCAAGGGCCTGTAATAAGTCATTCAATTGCCTGCTCTACTGCCTTACATGGGCTTTTAAATGGTATTGCATGGATCAATAGTGGGATGAGCGAACGTTTTCTGGTTGGGGGAAGTGAAGCTTCCAATACGGCTTTTACGATTGCCCAAATGAAGGCCCTGAAAATATATGCCAGAGCTCAAAACGACTATCCTTGCAGAAGTCTGGATATGGATAAAACTCAAAACACAATGGTTTTGGGAGAGGCTGTCTCTGTGTTCTGCCTTGAACGTGGGGTACAGAAATCAAGCCTGGCCATTGTGCATGGAATTGGTTATGCCACTGAACCCTTAAAGCATAATATATCTATTTCTACGAATGCTGATTGTTTTCAACGGTCCATGAAAATGGCCTTAAATGGTATGGATAGCAGTCAGGTTGATGTGATCGTTATGCATGCACCGGGAACGATTAAAGGAGACAGTTCTGAATACAATGCCATTAAAAAAGTTTTTGGCGATTCCCATCCGGCCCTTACCTCAAATAAATGGATCATAGGTCATTCATTGGGCGCCTCAGGAGGCATGAGCCTTGAACTTGCGATTCTTATGATGCAGCATCAGCAGTTTGTAGAAATTCCTTTTGGTAGTTTCGCTAAGAAGCCAGATCAGATCAATAAGGTAATGATCAATGCGGTTGGATTTGGTGGAAATGCAGTAAGTGTATTACTTTCTTTAGATTAATAAGCTCAGTTTCCGTATTTTTGGATTTTTAAAATATCATATGAAAACATATACCAAAGAAGAAATAATCGCGATTTATAATAAGCCTCTCATGGAGTTAATCTTTGAAGCGGCTCAGGTTCACCGTGAATTTCATGACCCTTCAAAAGTTCAGGTAAGTACACTTATTTCGATTAAAACAGGAGGTTGTCCGGAAGACTGCGGGTATTGCCCTCAGGCTGCAAGGTATCATACACAGATAGAGAAAAATGATTTGTTACCTTATGAAACTGTCTTAAATCTAGCCAAAAATGCCAAAAAGAATGGATCTTCAAGGGTATGTATGGGAGCTGCCTGGAGAAACGTTAAAGAAGGTGAAGATTTTGAGAACGTATTGAAAATGGTCAGCGGCATCAGTGAATTAAATATGGAAGTTTGCTGTACACTTGGAATGGTCACCCAAAGTCAGGCCACTCGTTTGGCAGAAGCAGGCTTGCATTATTACAACCATAATCTGGATACTTCTGAGGAGTACTACAAAGAAGTGATCTCCACAAGAGGTTTTGATGATAGACTTGAAACTTTGGAAAATGTTAGAAAAAGCGCTTTAAAGGTTTGTTCAGGAGGGATTATTGGTATGGGAGAGAGCATTGAAGATAGAGCAGGAATGCTATTGAGTCTTGCCACTTTGAACCCGCAACCTGAATCTGTTCCTATTAATGCTTTGGTTCCGGTTGAAGGAACGCCAATGGCTGAGGAGCACGTGGTTCCTTCGTGGGATGTCATAAGAATGATAGCGACTTCCAGGATTGTGATGCCTAAAACAACTGTCCGCCTGTCTGCTGGTAGAACTGAAATGAGTATTGAAACTCAGGCCCTGTGTTTTATGGCTGGAGCTTCTTCGATTTTTGCTGGTGAAAAATTACTAACCACGCCAAACCCCGGGGAGGATAAAGATGCTGAAATGTTTTCGCTCCTAGGATTGATTCCTACTGAAAAGAAAAAGGACAATACTGGTAAATTCAAGATTAGAAAATCTCTTGTAGAAGCTGAACAGGATAAAAAATGGAGTAGACCCGGACATACTATCGAAAGAAATGTTGAAGCTACAGCAAAGGCAAAAGAGATTAGAAAGGCATTAAAAGAGAATTAATCGATTAAGACGACTAGATGTCCACGCGACGCTAATTCAGCTGATTGAGCAACTAAATAGCATTTACTCTTGCATAGAAAAGGAGCTATTCTGTGTCCTTTCTTACACTTTTTGTTTTTGTAAAAATATTTTTTTGTATTTTCAATCACGCTAAATTGATTGATATGAGATATTTTCTAATTCGTGCTATTCAATAGATCTTATGGAAAGAATTGAAAGCTACAGTGAATTCTATCGTTTTTACCTCAGTGAACACAAGAACAAAACCTGCCGGATACTTCATTTTACAGGGACCTTTCTTGTATTTGTATTGATCTTTTTGGCCGTTTACATGGGTCGTTCGGATCTATGGTATTTTGTACCACTTATGGGATATGGCTTTGCCTGGGTTGGTCATTTCTTTTTTGAAAAAAATAAGCCTGCTACTTTTAAATATCCCTTTTGGAGTCTGATTTCTGACTTTAGGATGTTTTTTGACATTGTCCTTGGGAGAATATCTTTGGACGGAACCAAAGATCCTGTTTAGAACGAAAATCCATCCCAATTAAAGTTGCTATCCAAAACAAAAAAAACGCCTGTCTCATCAAATGAGCAGGCGCTTTTATTTTTAAGGATCATATTGATATGAACTCATTGTATCAATGAATCATTATCCCTTACATCATTCCTGGCATTCCACCACCCATTGGAGGCATAGCCGGTGCAGGAGTATCTTCTTTAATGTCTACAAGAGCACATTCAGTTGTTAGGATCATACCGGCAACTGAAGCCGCATTTTCCAAAGCAATACGCGTCACTTTTGTAGGATCAATAATTCCCGCTTTATGCATGTTTACGAACTCCTCTGTTTTAGCATTAAAACCAAAGTCTCCTTTTCCTTCTAATACTTTAGAAACGATAACAGATCCTTCGTTACCTGCATTTTCTGCAATCTGGCGCAAAGGTTCTTCGATAGCTCTTGCTACAATCTTAACTCCTGTTGCTTCGTCTTGATTGTCAGTTTTAAGACCAACTAGTTTTTGTTTTGCTCTTACCAAAGCAACTCCACCACCTGCGATAATTCCTTCTTCTACAGCTGCTCTTGTCGCATGTAAGGCATCATCAACACGGTCTTTTTTCTCTTTCATTTCAACTTCACTTGCAGCACCAACATATAGTACAGCTACCCCTCCGGCTAATTTAGCCAAACGCTCCTGAAGTTTTTCTTTATCATAATCAGATGTAGTTGTCTCGATTTGTGCTTTGATCTGGTTGACTCTTCCTTTAATCGTGTCAGAATCTCCAAAACCGTTTACTACAGTTGTATTGTCTTTATCAATGCTTACTCTTTCTGCAGTACCTAGCATGTCAATAGTTGCATTTTCAAGCGTAAAACCTCTTTCTTCAGCTACAACAGTACCACCTGTTAAGATAGCGATGTCTTCAAGCATGGCTTTTCTTCTGTCTCCAAATCCAGGTGCTTTTACAGCAGCAATTTTAAGAGATCCTCTTAATTTGTTGACAACCAATGTTGCCAAGGCTTCTCCGTCTATATCCTCTGCAATGATCAATAAAGGTTTACCAGACTGAGCTACAGGCTCAAGTACAGGTAAAAGATCTTTCATCGTTGAGATTTTTTTATCATATAACAAAATGTAAGGTGATTCAAGATCAGCGATCATTTTTTCAGAATCAGTTACAAAATAAGGTGATAAATAACCCCTGTCAAATTGCATACCTTCAACGATATCAACGTGAGTTTCAGTTCCTTTGGCTTCTTCAACAGTGATAACACCTTCTTTACCAACCTTGTCAAATGCCTCAGCGATCAAATTCCCGACAGATTCATCATTATTTGCAGAAATAGAAGCTACTTGCTTGATCTTGTCAAGTTTGTCTCCTACCAATTGCGATTGTTTATGAAGATCCTCAATAATTACTGTAACAGCCTTGTCTATACCATGTTTTAAATCAAGTGGATTCGCCCCGGCTGCAACGTTTTTCAAACCTTCTTTTACGATGGCTTGAGCTAACACTGTTGCTGTTGTAGTTCCGTCACCTGCAAGATCATTAGTTTTAGAAGCTACTTCCTTAACCATTTGAGCTCCCATATTTTCATGTGGATCTTCTAATTCGATTTCTTTCGCTACAGTAACACCATCTTTAGTGATCTGAGGTCCGCCAAAGGCTTTTCCTATAACTACATTTCTTCCTTTTGGGCCTAACGTCACTTTCACTGCATTAGCCAGTGCATCAACACCACGTTTCAATCCGTCGCGTGATTCTATATCAAAAATTATATTTTTTGCCATTTTATTGTTTTTTTTTAGTTTTTAAGATGGATTAAAGAATTGCGAAGATGTCACTCTCTCTCATGATTAGATAATCGCTGCTATCTAATTTTAATTCAGTACCGGCAAATTTGCCATACAACACTGTGTCACCAATTTTTACAGTCAATGGCTCATCTTTGGTTCCATTACCAACTGCAACAACTTTTCCTTGTTGTGGTTTTTCTTTGGCTGAATCTGGAATGTAAATACCAGATGCTGTTTTGGTTTCTGCCGCTAATGGCTCAACAAGTACTCTATCTGCTAGAGGCTTAATTGTTAATTTACTCATTATATATAATTTTAGGTTATTAATGTTTTCTTCAAGGATGCAAATATATTGCCATAGTCTAAAAGCTGACAAATAGTAAAAAAAAATGCCAACGTGTCACTACGTTGGCATTTTTTTAAGTTTTAGATCCCTTAATTACTACTGTCAATCACTTTGTCAGTGTCTAAGGTTTCAGGAGTATCTAATACTTCTCTGTTATTGATGATACCTTCAGTTTCAGATCTTAGGTCAACTGTATTGTTTCTTGGAATCGCAAAGTTCGACAAAAGAATTAAAGCGAATAAGGCAATGGCCAAAGCCCAGGTACTTTTATCCAGAAAATTTGTAGTATTTTGAACACCACCAAGATTCTGAGAACCACCTCCACCGAAAGAAGAGGATAGACCTCCACCTTTTGGGTTTTGTACCATAATTACCAGTATTAGCAATACCGAAACGATAATAATCAATATTAAAAATAAAAAGTACGACATAATCTATATTATTTTTCTTGTAATTTTTTGATTGCTCTAATTTGGAGTGCAAAGAAACTACTTTTTTCCGGATATTTCAAACTTAAAATCGTAAATGCTGTAATTGCTTTTTCGTACTTTTTTTGTTCCACATAGACATGGGCAAGGGTCTCCGTCATCAGACTTTCGTTCTCCTGAACACTATCCATGGCAACATCAGCGTAACTATCGTATAAAGAAGGGTTTATCTTAGGGCTTGAAGCGATAAATTTATCGACAAGATCCATTTTAATCTTGTCTTTGGCGCCTCTTTCTTTCCCTAGATTCATCACAGATTCTATAGGTGCTGCAGTGGTCTTTGTTCTGTCGATGGGCTCGAAGCTACTCAATTGTAACCATTCCTGAAACGAATGGGATTCATCACTTTTAAATTTTAATGGCCTTCCAATCCCAAGTGTCTCTTCAGGAGAGACATTTTCTTCTGTCGTGCCCGCTATGACCTTAGTGTCTTCCGGATGTTGCTCTTCCTTATCTGCTGTCTCAGGGATGATCAGGTTAGCAGGTGCCGGATGTATATCCAAATCATCAGATGTAATACTATCAAACAAAACAGATCGGTCGGTAGTGTAGGCCGCAGTCTTTTTTAAATAATCGTTGTATTTAAAACTGTGTCGTGTTTTTAAAGCCTTAAGGTGAAGAAAGTGCGCCACATGAAAGTAAGGGTATTCTTCAATAATCGTATTTAACCCATCAATCTGATCTTTTTTGATCAGGCTTGGTTGAATTAAAATCTTATTGAATTCGATGAGGTTCATAAATTACCATTTGGCAACAGCCGCGTTAAAAATATCCTGTGTAAGTCTTTCAAAAATTTCGTCATAAGCAGATTCCAATACTGATCCTGTCAGTTGTAAACTTCCGTCATAATCACTATAGAAGGAAAAAGTCTGTTCAAAATCATCTTCTTCGTTGAGTCGGTTATAAAAACGAACTCGCACACCGATTGTTAACCTGTTCTGAGCGGCTGTTTGCTCAGCTGTAGCAGCAATTGGAATAATCCTATACTGGGTGATTTCTCCTTCAAAATGAAGATCACCACCACTATCAGTCAATTTCAAGTTTGTTTGTCTTAAAAACAGGTCCTGAAGCGCAACAGTAAAACTCTGACTTAATGTTGGTTCTACCAGAACAGCCGTATTTGGAAAATAGTCGACCTGTATCGTTTTCGCGTCTCCGGTACTTCCTCCTGTAAAAGAATACACGCCACAACCAAGTGGCAGTATGAGTAGAAAAAAGATCAAACCAAATAGAATATTTTTCATCGTTTACGGTAATAGATAAGCAACAAAGCTGTTAATTGCAGGCCTCTTCGCAACAGCCTATAAGATTAGCAAATAAACAATTAAAGGATCGAAATCACAAATTATATTGGTTTATTTTTCTATATAACGTCCTTTCTGAAATGCCTAATTCTTTGGCGGCCAGTTTTCTTTTCCCCTTATTTCTTTCAAGAGCATGTTTGATCATTTCCACCTCTTTTTCCTGCAGCGAGACCGTTTCTTCAATGGTCTCGGCATCATCAAAAGAGACAAGCTCTGGAAGCGGTTCAAAACTATCTCGATTATTCTGAGAAATGATTTCCAGGGTATGACTTTCATCAATTTCATCCTTTTCACCATAGATCTTATCAATCAGTACCTGGGTGTTTTTTTCGGTTTGACGAGGCGCTTCCTCATTGAGTAGTTCTTTGGTCAGCTTTTTAAGATCTGTAATGTCATTCCTCATGTCAAAAAGAATTTTATACAAGATCTCTCTTTCATTGGCAAAATCGCTTTCATTCTTTTTTTCTGAAACCAACGCCGGCAGATTCTGATTATAATCCGGTAAATAGGAGCGAAGAAGTTCTCCTGTTATATTCCTGTTTTGCTCGATCACAGAAATTTGTTCGGTGAGATTTCTCAATTGCCGGATATTCCCTTTCCACTGATTAGATACCAAGGCTTCAACCGCTGCATCGTCTAATCTGATCGTTGGCATATTGTATTTTGTAGCAAAATCGGAAGCAAATTTCCTAAATAAAAGATGGATGTCGTCCGGTCTGTTTCTTAGTGCAGGAAGGTGAATTTCTACTGTACTGAGTCTGTAATAAAGATCTTCTCTAAATTTCCCTTTTTGAATAGCTTCTACCATATTTAAATTTGTAGCCGCTACGATCCTTACATTTGTTTTTTGAACTTTAGAGGATCCTACTTTGAAAAATTCGCCATTTTCAAGAACTCTGAGTAACCTCACTTGCGTCGTTAAAGGAAGCTCTCCAACTTCATCCAGAAAAATAGTACCTCCATCAGCCACTTCAAAGTAGCCGCTTCTTGTTTGCGATGCTCCCGTAAAAGATCCTTTCTCATGCCCAAACAATTCACTGTCAATTGTCCCCTCAGGAATGGCTCCGCAGTTTACAGCAATATATTTGGCGTGTTTTCTATGGGATAAATTGTGAATGATCTTTGGAATGACTTCTTTCCCAACACCACTTTCACCGGTAACTAAAACAGAAATATCTGTAGGCGCTACCCTCATGGCCTTTTGAATTGCCAAATTGAGCTGGTTATTATTACCAATGATCCCGAATCGTTGTTTTATGGTCTGTAATGAATCCAAAATGATCTATTTATACACCTGGTCTAGGCAGGTCATGTTATCAAATTTTTTAAGCCACCCTTTTCCCTAATAAAGTTGCAGAGGTACAATCTTCAACTTGCACCATAACAAGGTCTCCAATTTTTTCAACTCCTTTAGGGAATACAGCTACGGCGTTTTGAGAATTTCTTCCCATCCAATGTTCAGATGATTTTTTGGAGTCTCCTTCAATAAGAATTTCAACCGTTTTGCCAACAAATCGCTCCATATTGTAAAGACTGAGTTTTTGTTGCAGGTTGATGATCTCTGACAATCTTCTTTTTTTAGTTTCTAATGGTACATCATCTTCGAACTTTTTGGCAGCCAGTGTTCCTGGGCGCTCCGAATAGGCAAACATAAAACCGAAGTCGTATTTAACATATTCCATCAAAGACAGCGTATCCTGATGATCTTCTTCTGTCTCTCCGCAAAAACCTGTGATCATGTCTTGAGAAATGGCACATTCCGGTATGATCCTTTTAATATTGTCAACCAACTCTATATATTCTTCACGCGTGTGTTGCCTGTTCATCCTTTCAAGCATTCGTGTACTACCTGTTTGAACGGGTAGATGGATATAGTTGCAAATATTATCGAATTTAGCCATGCTATGCAATACATCAACACTCATGTCCTGTGGATTCGACGTGGCAAAGCGAATTCTCATTTTAGGAACTGCAAGCGCCACTATTTCTAATAATTTTGAGAAATCAGTAGCTGTCACCTTTGCAATTTCTGAAGCATTCTTAAAATCTTTTTTTAAGCCGCCTCCATACCATAAATAAGAGTCAACATTTTGACCCAACAAGGTAATTTCTTTATAGCCTTTTTCCCAAAGGTCTTGCGCTTCTTCAAGAATACTTTGTGGATCACGACTTCTTTCCCTACCTCTGGTAAAAGGCACTACGCAGAAGGTACACATATTGTCACAACCTCTGGTAATTGATATAAATGCCGATACCCCATTGCTATTTAGTCTTACAGGGGTCACATCGCCATAAGTTTCTTCTTTTGACAAAATTACATTGATGGCATCTTTTCCACTTTCTACTTCTTTCACTAGGTTTGGCAAATCTCTGTAGGCATCCGGTCCAACAACCAGGTCAACCATTTTTTCTTCTTCGAGAAACTTGGTTTTTAACCGCTCTGCCATACATCCCAAAACCCCAATCTTCATGTCAGGATTGATCCTTTTGACACGGTTGTATTTCTGTAACCTTTTTCGGATGGTTTGTTCTGCTTTTTCCCGAATGGAACAAGTATTTACAAGAACTAAATCAGCTTCCTCCAGAAGATGAGTTGTGTTAAATCCCTCCTTGGCAAGGATTGAAGCAACAATCTCACTATCATTTAAATTCATCTGGCACCCGTAACTTTCTATAAAAAGTTTTTTAGTATTGCCTTCCACTTCATTCGTAATTAGGGCCTGACCCTGCTTTTTTTCTTCTATGATATTTTCACTTGCCATTATCCAATTTTTGGGTTGGCAAAGATACGATCAAATTTTGTTTTTATGACATTTTGACATAAGAATTCTATTATTAAAGAAGTTAAAAAATCCCTAAATACAATGAATTTTGCTTATAAAAATTCCGAATTAAAAATTTCTATATACTTTTGCAATCTCAAAAAGGGGTTTTCAACTTTCCGGTATAGCAACCGTTTTATGTTGCATCCATCATAAAAAAGATAAGAATGTCGAAGAATTTAGTTATTGTAGAATCACCAGCAAAAGCAAAAACCATTGAAAATTTTTTAGGAAAAGATTTCGTGGTTGAATCCAGTTTTGGACATATTGCTGATCTGCCATCCAAAGAGTTAGGCGTAAATGTTGATGGTGATTTTAAACCTAATTATACCGTAGCAAGTGACAAGAAAGCATTGGTAAAGAAACTGAAATCACTTGCAAAAAAAGCGGATACAGTATGGTTGGCCAGTGATGAGGATCGGGAAGGAGAAGCTATCGCATGGCATTTGTATGAGCAATTGAATTTAAATGATCAAAATACGAAACGTATTGTTTTTCATGAAATAACTAAAAAGGCAATTCTTAAAGCCATAGACAATCCAAGAAGTATCAACTATAACCTTGTGAATGCCCAACAGGCGAGAAGGGTATTGGATAGATTGGTGGGTTACGAGCTGTCTCCGGTGCTTTGGAAAAAAGTCAAAGGGGGCTTATCAGCGGGAAGAGTTCAATCAGTTGCCGTTAGATTAATCGTTGAAAGAGATCGGGATATTGAGAATTTTCATCCTGAGGCTTCCTACAGGGTCGTTGGGGAATTTATAAATCAGGAAGGTAAAAAATTTAAGGCCAAGTTGCCCAAAAATTTCAGCACCAGAAAAGAGGCTGAGTCGTTTTTGGAATCTTGTATTGGAGCAGGGTTCAAAATAGATGATCTTACGACCAAACCTGCAAAGAAATCACCTACGGGACCTTTTACCACATCAACTTTACAGCAGGAAGCTTCAAGAAAATTATACTTTCCGGTTGCTAAAACCATGGTTGTGGCACAGCGATTATATGAAGCAGGTTTGATTACTTATATGAGAACTGATAGCGTGAACTTATCTGATGATGCAAAAAATGCGGCTCAGGAGGAGATCACCAATTCATATGGAGCGGAGTACAGTCAACCTAGAAATTTCACAACTAAATCAAAAGGGGCTCAGGAGGCTCACGAGGCGATCAGACCTACAAACATGAGCACAAGAACTGTTCAGGTTGAAAGTGATCAGTCCAGATTATACGATTTGATTTGGAAGAGGACAGTTGCATCCCAAATGAGTGATGCCCAACTTGAAAGAACGAATGTTCGCATCACGAACAACAAAAATAAGGAGGTTTTTACAGCGAATGGAGAAGTCATCACTTTTGAAGGATTTTTAAAGGTATACCTTGAAGGAGATGATTTAGAAGATGAGGATCAGGCTGGGATGCTACCTAGATTAACGATTAATGAGGCGCTTGAGAATGCATATATTAATGCAACAGAAAGGTATTCCAAAGCTCCTTATCGATATACGGAGGCATCCTTGGTAAGAAAACTTGAAGAGCTTGGCATAGGCAGACCCTCTACCTATGCACCGACAATTTCTACAATACAAAAAAGACAGTACGTTGAGAAAGGAACCATTGAGGGTAAAGACAGAACTTATACTGAATTGACCTTATCTGATGATCAGGTTGTGTCTAAAACACTTACTGAAAAGGTAGGAGCGGATAAAGGGAAGATGGTGCCTACCGATATAGGAAAAATCGTGAATGACTTTTTAGTTGAAAATTTTGCGTCTATCATGGAGTTTAGTTTTACGGCCAACGTGGAAAAAGAATTTGATGACATTGCCGAGGGTAAGGAAAACTGGACAGAAATGATCAAAGAGTTTTACGGAAGCTTTCACGATTCAGTGGAACATGTTTCTGAAAATGCAGAAAGAGCTAAAGGAGAACGTCTTTTAGGTGTTGATCCGGATTCAGGTAAGAACGTTTATGCACGATTGGGAAGGTTTGGTGCCATGGTACAAATCGGGGAAGCTACTGATGAGGAAAAACCAAAATTCGCTAGTTTACAAGGTGAGCAGACCTTAGGAAAGATCACCTATGAAGAGGCCATGGACCTTTTTAAGTTGCCCAAAACATTAGGTGACTATGAAGGAGAAGAAGTGGTTGTGGCCAATGGAAGGTTTGGACCTTATGTGAGGTTCGGTAAAACATTTGTTTCTTTATCTAAAGATGAGAATCCAATGTCAGTAGATATGGACAGAGCCATAGAATTGATCGAAGAAAAGCGTAAGGCAGATGCTCCTATAGCTCAGTATGAAGAGCTTCCGGTGCAAAAAGGTGTCGGTCGATTTGGACCTTTTATCAAATGGAACAATATGTTTATCAACGTAAATAGAAAATACGATTTTGATAATTTAACCTTTGAGGATATCGTTGAATTGATAGAAACAAAGAAACAAAAAGAGATTGATAAGGTTGTGCACAATTGGGAAGAAGATGGCATAAGAGTTGAAAAAGCCCGTTGGGGTCGTCATAATATCTTAAAAGGAAAGACCAAGATAGAATTGCCAAAAACTGTCGATGCTCAGGCACTTACACTTGATGAGGTCAAAGGCCTGATCGAAAAGAATGCACCAAAGAAGAAAGCAAAAAAGAAGCGGGTTACTAAAAAGAAGTAAACCTTAAAAACATTTATTTTAAAGTCCTTTCAGCACATCAGCTGAAAGGACTTTTTATTTTTTGTAAACACTAATTTCATTCAAGTGTAAATTTAATTACATTGCGTCGATTTTTATCTTTAACAATAAATTATGAGCCTAGAGCTTCTTTTACCAGTAGAAGAAATAGCAGTTGCCCATACTGCATTACAATCAGATCTTACCTTAGGAAGAAAAATTAAGATCCATACTAAAAAAGACGGGTTACCCGATCTTAAAAATGTTCAAATAGCCATCATTGGTGTTTCAGAGAGTAGAGGGGCTGTTGATAATATAGGAACAGGAAAAGGCCTGGAGATTATTAGAAAATATCTCTACCAAATGTTTCCGGGTAATTGGCATTTGAGTTTGGCAGACCTCGGAAATATCCCGCAAGGAAATGAAACCGGAGATACTTATTTTTTGATTCAGGAAATTTTAGGAGAATTGTTGGAGCAAAAGATTACCCCGGTCATCATCGGGGGTAGCCAAGACATTACTTATGCCAGTTATAGGGCCTATGATCGTTTGCATAAACCGGTGAATATAGTCTCAGTTGACAATCGTTTCGATATTGGAGAAATGGATCCAAGACTAAATGCACATAATTATTTGCACTATATCGTAATGGACAAACCGAATAATATGTTCAATTATAGCAATATAGGATTTCAAACTTTTTTTAATTCTCAGGAAGAAATTGATCTTATGGATAAATTGTTCTTTGAGGCGCACAGGTTAGGAGAGGTAACTCATGATCTTACCGCAGTAGAACCGATTCTTCGGGATGCTGATATTGTTAGTATAGATCTTGGTGCTGTAAGAATGAGTGACGCCCCTGCCAATAACAATGCTGTTCCAAATGGATTCTATGGAGATCAGATTTGCGCGATTAGCCGATATGCAGGAATAAGTAATAAGGTATCCTCTTTTGGAATTTATGAATACAATCCAAAATTTGATCAAAGGGAAAATACGGCTCATTTGATCGCTCAGATGATATGGTACTTCATGGAAGGCTTTAATTTGAGAATTGAGGAGTATCCTTTAGAATCAATAAAAAATTACAAAAAGTATATGGTTTTAGTAGAAGACGAAACTATAAATTTCTACAAAAGTAATAAAAGCGAAAGATGGTGGATGGAGATTAACTTTAGCCATAATAAAATGGATAAATCTACGTTAGTACCATGTACCTATCAGGATTATTTAACAGCGAATAATCAGATAATTCCTGAAAGATGGTTAAAAACCTTTAGAAAAATGAATTAGTACACACTAAACTGGGTTTTTTAGCGTTCTTAGGGAACAAAAGAATACATTTTGTGTGGGATTTTATTTGTTTTTTTTGAGTAAAAGGCCCTCTTTAAAGTAGTAACAATAAGTTTTAATGTAACAATAACATTTTGTTAGAAAAGTAAAAATTATGAAAAAGTTATCCCTAATCCTATTATTATTTGTCTTTGCTTTCCTTAGCAGTTGTAAATCTGGTAATGACAGAGGGCAATTGGTAGGAGTTTCGGCAAATAAGAAATTTTTTCCTGAAAAACCATTCGGAATGGTTTTGATTCCCGGTGGTGCTTTCACTATGGGAAAAGGTGATGAGGATGTGGCAGGGTCATTTAGTGCTCCTTCCAGAACCGTTACTGTAAGACCTTATTATATGGACGATACAGAAATCACCAATAGTGAGTACAGAGAATTTGTTTTTAGAGTTAGAGATTCAATTCTTAGAACAAAATTAGCCATTTTAGCTGAAGAAGCTGATATGGGTGGGGGAGCTGAAATAGAGCAAACCAAAGGAGACCTAAGTGGTATTTCTAAATACAAATTCAAAGAACAAGACAGTGTAGATAATGCTTATTATAAGTATATGATGGACAATTACGGTAGTTTGGGAGATATCAATTCACCTACTGAAGGTCGTGATTTGAACTGGGACGTGGAGCTGGTTTGGAATACAAACGAGTTTCCGGATCAATACTACGCTGAGGCCATGGATAGTTTATTCTTACCAATGGAAGAAGCCATGGAGAGAAAAAGAAGAATTGACACTAAAAAGTTAAAGTATGTTTATCTAAATTATGATGTAGCAGGTGCTGCGAAGAAAAGCGGTAATGCAAAAGATTTTCTTAAAAAGGTCGAAGTTGAAGTATACCCTGACACAGCAGTTTGGGTGAAAGATTTTAACTACTCATATAATGACCCTATGCACCAGGATTACTTTTGGCACCAGGCTTATAACGAATACCCTGTGGTAGGTGTTAGCTGGAATCAGGCAAAAGCATTTTGTAACTTCAGAAGTCAAAAGAGAAATGATTTCCTTGCAGGTAAGAAAAAAGGAACTGGTAGAGAGCCAAGTTTTAGATTACCAACAGAGGCTGAATGGGAATATGCGGCCAGAGGAGGTCTGGAATACGCTAAATACCCTTGGGGTGGACCTTATACCACGACAGACAGAGGATGTTTTCTTGCTAATTTCAAACCAGAAAGAGGTAATTATGCAGCAGATGGAGCGCTTTACACAGTAGAGGCCAGATCATACAATGCAAACGACTACGGATTATACAATATGGCTGGAAATGTTTCAGAATGGACAAATACAGCATATAACCCTTCATCTTATTACTTAGGTTCTACGATCAACCCAAATGTTGTTGATAATGCCAACCAGAGAAAAGTGATCAGAGGTGGTTCCTGGAAAGATGTCGCTTATTTCCTAGAAGTAGGAACGAGAGACTATGAATACGGAGATTCAGCCAGAAGTTATATCGGCTTTAGAACGGTTCAGGATTACATGGGTACCAAAATGTCAGATAATAACAAATAAGAAATAGCTTAATCAATAATAATTAAAAAAAACAAAAATTATGGCACAATCAAAAACCAAAAAGAAAATCTTCAACATGGCCTATGGTCTTGGAGCAGCAGTAGTAATTTTAGGAGCTCTTTTTAAGATTGCTCACTTCCCTGGAGGAACAGAAATGTTAACCATTGGGATGATTGTAGAAGCAGCAGTATTTGCATTATCAGCTTTTGAACCAGTTGAAGAAGATTTGGATTGGACAAATGTTTATCCTGAACTAGCAGGTGGAGCAGCAAAAGATAAAGAAGAGGCAAATGATGCACAGGGATTGTTATCTCAAAAGTTAGACGATCTTTTACAAGAAGCTAATTTGGATTCAGAAAAAATAGGAAGATTATCTGAAAGTATCAGCAATTTTGCAAGTGCAGCAGAAGGTATGAAACCAGCTACAGATGCTATCGCCGCGTCAAACAGATCTGCATAATAATTATCAGTTGCAGCCATTGAATTAGAATCATTGAATAGCATGTATATTATACAGAAAGAAAACGCTGTGCGTCAAGCTTCTTTAAACCAAGAAACTTTAGATAATGCTGAACGTTTAAAGGAACAAATGGAGTCCTTAGCCACAAACCTATCTTCATTGAATGGAG
>CAJQNF010000139.1 GCA_905479625.1 uncultured Flavobacteriaceae bacterium
CTGCATAGGCATCTTCCATTGCTTGGATTTCGCTTTTGACTTTGTCCATATCAAGAACTTCCTCTTTTTCTGTAGTTGCACAGGCTGAAAAAAATAAAGCCGTAAATGCTAAAAATCCAATTAATCTAATGTTTTTTCTCAGAATAGTTATATTTAGTTTTAGTTAGGTAAGTAATATACAACATAAGTAAGCGGTTATGAGATAAATTACTTTTTCCCATGATTAAAGATGTTCACAATGGGAATGTAAAGCAGATTTCTCACCTCTAATTATAAGGCCGTTATTTTGTTTTATATCGTATATTTATCGATATATAGTAAACTGAAAATTAGGTATCTGTAAAATGTAAAATACTGATAATAAGGCCATTGTAATTTGTAGTAATAAATAGTCAATGTATGAAAGTAATAGGAAGAATAGACAGAGCAGATTTTCCAGAGATAAATTTACAAGACATTCAAATCAAAGTTGATACAGGAGCCTATACTTCATCAATTCATTGTCATGATGTACAAGAAGTTGAATCAAATGGAGAAAAACACATCGAATTTGAACTATTGGACCCATCACATCCAGAATATGAAAATAAAGTATACAAGGTTAAGAACTACAATGAGAAGGCTATAAAAAGTTCAAATGGAACTATTGAGCACAGGTTCATTATAAAAACCGTTATTGTGATATTTAATGAAAAGTATCCGATTGAACTCTCACTAAGTGAGCGAGGTGATATGAAATTCCCGATTTTATTAGGAAGGAAATTTTTAAATAAACGATTTGTTGTAAATCCCTCTTTAACAAACGTTTCATTCAAATTAAAAAGTAAGAAAAAGAAAAATATTTAATTTTCAATACCCATAAAAAAAATTATGAAAATTGCAATTTTATCAAGAAATCCGAATTTGTATTCTACTAAAAGATTGGTTGAAGCGGGTGAAAAAAAAGGCCATGAAATAATCATAGTAGACCATCTAAAATGCATCATAGAGCTTGAGAAGAAATCTCCAAGGATATTTTATAAGGGCGTTTATCTGGATGATATTGACGCGATTATTCCAAGGATTGGTGCATCAGTTACATTTTATGGAACTGCCGTAGTACGTCAATTTGAAATGATGAATGTATTCTCAGCAGTTAAATCACAAGCTTTGGTCAATTCAAGGGATAAGCTTAGAAGTTTACAAATTTTGGCTCGGGCCGGCGTAGGCTTACCAAAAACAATTTTTACAAATTACGCCAAAGATGTAGATCATATTATTAATTCTGTTGGTGGAGCGCCATTGGTAATAAAACTATTGGAAGGAACCCAAGGCTTAGGAGTTGTATTGGCTGAAACTCATAATGCAGCAAATTCAGTTATTGAGGCTTTTAATGGATTAAAAGCTCGAGTAATAGCCCAGGAATTTATCAAGGAAGCTGGCGGATCTGATATACGTGCGTTTGTTGTAGATGGAGTAATTGTGGGCGCCATGAAAAGAACTGGGAAAGAGGGTGAATTCCGCTCAAATCTCCACAGAGGGGGCGCTGCGAATGTTATTGAATTATCAGACGAGGAGGAAATAACTGCAATTAAAGCAGCCCGGTCCATGGGGCTTGGTGTTGCTGGAGTCGATATGCTGCAATCGGCAAATGGCCCATTGGTATTGGAAGTTAATTCATCTCCAGGCTTAGAAGGTATAGAGGTTGCAACAAAGAAAGATATAGCTAAACAGATTATTAAATATATTGAGCGAAATGTCTGATAAGGATTTCATTATTTTAGGTCAGAACATAAAAAAAAGCAAAGGGGCTATTCTTGAAATGGATGTTGCGAAACTTCATACAAGAAATAGTTTACGAATTCCTGTTATTGTTGAACGCGGTGCTCATGACGGCCCAGTTTTACTGCTGCTGGGTGGCGTTCATGGAGATGAGTCCAATGGCGTTGGTATTGTACGTGACATCATTCGAAAAAAATACAACAAACCAAAAAGAGGTACTATAATTTGTATTCCCGTCTTTAATGTATTTGGCTATTTGAACCAATGTAGGGAATTCCCGGACGGACGAGACTTAAACAGAATGTTCCCCGGGTCGGCTTCCGGATCTTTGGCAAGTCAATTTGCCCACAAGTTCACAAAGGAAATTGCCCCTTTGGTTGATTATGTCATTGACTTTCACACAGGTGGGGCAGGTAGAGAGAATTTCGCTAATGTGCGATGTGTTTTTGAGGAAAAAGATTCTTTTGATTTAGCAAAAGATTTTGGTGCCCCATTTATCGTTAATTCAGCATACATTCCTAAATCAATTAGAAATGCAATACATCATCTCGGAAAAACCATACTACTTTTTGAAGGGGGAAAGTCTCTCGATCTTGACCAATCTGTTATTGATTGTGGAGTACAAGGTGCTTTAAATATCATGAGACGTTTAGAGATGCAGGACGGTGATGTTATTGTTGAACAGGAACCCGTATTTGTACAAAGTAGTAAGTGGCTCCGTGCTCCTTTCTCAGGCATGTTTCAATCAATGGTAAAAAATGGAAGTAAAGTGAAGCATAAAACAATTATAGGTAAGATTTCAGACCCCTTTGGAGAATTTGAAAAAAACATGTATGCTCCTTTTGATTGTCACATATTTGGCTTGAATACTGCACCAATAGTTTATAAAGGCGATGCAATCTTTCATGTAAGTGTCAAATAAAACACCTATTTTCTAGACCAACCACTAATTACTCGGATCTTTCTTAATTGATAACTATTCCCAAAACTATGTATAACTGGATATTTATGCTTAGGTTTAAAAGTCAAATCCATAAAACCCTATGAATAAAGAAAAAGCCCCTTGGTATTTCCTCTTATTACTCATTTTGGCTGGGGAGTCGATATTTATTCTTCCATATGTGCTATCGCGGGTCTTTAGGCCTACAGTGCTTGATGTATTTGGTTTAGACAATGTGCAGCTAGGGATGTGTTTCTCTGTATATGGCATGGTTGCTTTGCTATCATATCTTTTTGGAGGTCCTATGGCCGATAAGTTTCCTCCTAGAAAATTAATTGCAGTGGCCCTTTGGATGACTGCCTTAGGAGGATTGGTCTATGCTACTTTTCCCAGCTATACAGTATTAAAAATACTTTATGGTTATTGGGGTTTTACGACTATATTTTTATTCTGGCCCGCGTTGATCAAGGCAACTCGGGTCTGGGGAGGTTCTGCTTCCCAAGGGAAAGCGTTTGGGTTTTTGGATGGCGGACGAGGACTGGTAGGAGCGCTATTTGGAGCTATGGGCGTACTTACTTTTTCACTTTTTATTACTTCAGAAATTACTGAGCTTACGATTTCCGAAAGCAGAGAAGCCTTCAAGTATGTGATTCTCATATCAACTGCTGTTATTGCTCTTGTGGGCCTTTTGGTGTGGTTCTTTATGAAAATGGATTACAAGTCAGAAAAAGAGATCATCTTAGACAAAATCGCGATCCCACAAATAAAAGAGGTCTTGCGTTTGCCTTCTGTATGGTTATTGATGATCATTATTCTAAGTGCTTATGTAGGCTACAAAATTACAGATGTGTTTTCGCTATACGCACAAGATGTGATGCTTTATGATCAGGTACAATCGGCCCAAGTGGGTACTTTTTTGTTGTTTATTCGCCCTGTTATTGGTATCCTAATTGGGGTGGTAGCAGACCGCACACAAACAACCCTCTGGTTGATGCTTAGTTTTGTAATTACATTCTTTGGAGCATTATTATTCGCAACAGGTATCATTTCAGATTCGACGACAGTTTTGTTTTTTATATCGATTTTGGTCGTGGCAACTGGTGTGTACGCTGCACGTTCTCTATACTTTGCAGTGATGGAGAGCGGAGAAATACCTTTGGTTCTCACGGGGACTGCTGTGGGTCTTATTTCACTTATAGGTTACACGCCTGATATATTCGCAGGACCTGCGATGGGCTATCTCTTAGATAATTCACCTGGTGAACAGGGGCACCAACATGTGTTTTTGATGTTGGCTTTATTTTCTTTTATAGGAAGTATTGCCGCTTGGTATTTTTTCCGATTGTATGGAAAAAAGAAATAGTAATTAGGGTGTCTGATCATGATTACTCCATGATCCCTAAATGACCATGCCTACAACAGAAATTTTAATGCCTAGCCCATTGAGTAATTTTTATCCTTTTTCTTTTCAGCGAACATAAAATTCATAATAATGACGACAATCAACATCGTCATTGACAGCTATCACTCATACTCATCATTACATCATCTAACTTTACCTAATTAATTTTTATTCTGTGATTATGAACAGGTATATTTTTTGTTCCGCATTCTGGCTAATACTCCTCACTGGTTATTTAAACGCCCAAACAACAACAATACCCGATACCAACTTTGAACAAGCCCTGATTGATCTTGGGATCGATTCTGACGGGGTGATCAACAACAGTGTATTGACCTCAGATATAGCTTCAGTTTTATCCTTAAATGTTTCGGGAAAAGGTATCATGCAACTTACAGGAATAGAAGATTTTATCAGTTTATCGGAATTGTATTGTCAGGACAATCTCTTAACCAGCCTCTCGTTAAACACAAATACCAAGCTCATAATTTTGGATTGCAGTGAGAATGATCTATCCTCCCTCAAGATTACTGACCTGGTCGATCTAAGGGTTCTTAAGTGCAGTTTCAATAAAATAACAGGGATCAATTTATCTAGTAATAAGCTTCTAGAAGAATTTTATTGTGATCATAATCTTATAAAAACCTTAAATCTAAAGGATAATTTGGAATTGATTGTTTTGAATTGTGCAAACAACCAGTTTACTGTTTTGACCATCACTTTCAACTGGAAACTCAAATACCTCAATTTTTCTTCAAACCTTTTTGATTATATTGATCTGGTCAACAATGTAAAAGTTGAATATTTAGACTGCAGCAACAACCCGCTCACATCTATATTTCTCAACAACATGACGCAATTGCAGACTATCTATATGGTAGATAATGATCTGCTTACCGATGTGAATTTTTCTCACAATTACAACCTAGAGGAAATCGTTTGTCGTGACAATGACTTGCTCACATCCATTAATCTAAGCGCTGCATTGGCCCTGAAGTATTTAGATTGTAGCAATAACAGTTTAATCGAGCTTCAAACCCTTTACAATCCTTTGCTTGAAAATTTGTATTGTCAAAACAATCAGATCAAAACATTGGATCTCAGTCAAAACCCAAATCTCACTTTTTTAAAATGTAATGACAATCAACTAGAGGCGCTTGACCTTAAAAACGGTTCGAACGATCTTATGGCAGGCGGAATAACAAAATACGACGGGCAATTCATATATGTGGATGGCATGGATGCAAGAAATAATCTTCCTCTTTTTTGCATTCAGGTTGACAATGAGAAGGATGCTAGCTTAGGACTGGCTCCCTACGATTCATGGTTCAAGGATGAAGTCGTTTCGTACTTTGAAAACTGCGAAGTAAATTTAGGAATCGATCAACAAGTGCTGAACAATTCAATATGTGTTTACCCGAACCCTTCCGAAAATCATGTCTTTATTAAAGCTGATAACCAACAAATAAAGAAGGTTGTAATTTATTCAATTCTCGGAAGGTCCGTAAAGGAATACGATTCCAAATTTGAAAACCTATCCGTAAAGGCAATTTCTCCAGGCCTTTATCTAATTAGGATCTACACAGAAAAAGGGGTTGCGGTTAAAAGATTCATCATAAAATAAGTTCCATTTCTTACATGAATTAACAATTTGAGTGATCTTGATATGTTGTCAAAGTGACGAGGATCATGATTAAATTGACCGTGATATGTTACCAAGCTGATCACGATCAAAGTTAAATTGACCATGATATGTTGCCAGGGTGACTAGGATCATAATCAAATTGACCAGTATATGTTTCTTTATTGACCGTGATATGTTAACAAGGTAACTAGGATCATTTTTAGATTGACTCTTGTCATTGCTTAATACCTGGATCTTAAAGAACTTGTATGAAGTTTTAAATCCTTTAAAATCAGATCTAATATTAACTTAAATCTTTTTCTATGAAAATTTTACGAATTACTCAAATCCTGGGGCTGGCTTCATTGATGTTGCTTTTTGTGCAATGTGATGATGAGATTTACCTTCCGGACCAGGCAACAGCAGCAAAATCTTCAAAAGCTGTCAAGGCCCCTTCAGAAGAAACTGCCGGAAATAATTTATCTTACCCAGTGCTTTGGGCAGACGATTACGGAAAGGAACTCCGAGGAGGAGACGCAATGGGCTTAATTGAGCTAAACGGGGAATGGTGGTATGTATGGGGTGAAGATCCTATTGATCCTAATTATCCTGTTTACAGTTGTCAACCAAGCCCTAATAACTCCGAGCTATGCCTTGACGGATCAACCCCTGGAGATGGAGTATCTGAAGTATACAAAGCCTTTGTGCAAAAGGATGTGAACAATACCTGGCAGGCATTCAACGCTACACCAATTGGCCCTGTTAATGTGGACTGGATCGATTGGGGTGACGACCTGGAATCTGTGAACTGGTCACTAAACTCAATGGTCAGGGCTGAAGTAGTATTGTTTGAAGGCCTTGAAGGTTTAGATTATATTGACAAAACATTACCTCCCAACCCACAATTTCCAATGAGACACGTTTCTGGATGGGGTAGTAATGAAGTACATGGATTTCAAGTTCAAAAGCAAAATGGAGAGCCTGCATATGAAATGGTTACCGGAGACATGGCCACTGTATATTCGCATAATGCCAGATTTACGATTCAAAAAATGAATGTGGAAAATTTGGATAATCTGGATGGCAAACTTCAATGGGTAAAAAAAGTTGGCTGGTTTGGGACAGAAGGCAATGAGGATATCATAAACCCAGCTATATTCAACAAGCCTGTGTACGAAGCAGGTGATGGACCTGGCTACTACAACGCCGAGATCAATGTAAAAGGAAAAGTCATTTATGGCTATACCTGGAAAGTGAGAAACTTGAACGAGGGTGAAGGTTATTACCGATTGACTTTTAGCCTTGATGACTATGGTACTGTTGAATTGAATACATTTTTTGATGAATTCACAGAAATTATTGTTGCCGAAGATGATGATGATGATGGTGAAGAAGGAGAAGATGGTGATGGCAATGATGCTGTACGCGGTGGAATTGGATATATTGATGTTGCCAACAACCTTACTTATATGGATATTCTGATAACACCTAAAAACTCCGGTGGAGGAAAAGGTGGCGGCAACGGAGGCTCAGGAGCTGGCAATGGAGGCGGCAACGGAGGTAACACCGGAAATGGTGTTCCAGGTGGCGGCAAAGGTGGAAGAAATTAAAGCAGATTGATATGAGAACTATTTCACAAATATTTTCACTCTTGTTTATGGTGATTTTGCTAGGTTGTGATGCGGATGCACTTATGCCCACATCCGCTGATGGTCAGGATGCCATGTCAAGTTCTAAGAACGGCGATAAGGTAGACTCTTTTAAAGCGACCGGAGATGTTGAGGTTACATATGTTTCGAATCCCGGAGGTAACGAAAACGGCAATGAGAACATTTCGAAAGAAGGCAAAGAAAGATTTGCCAACGTGGTTTTCAATGCCCATGAAGGCGATTTGAAAAAAGAAGCCAAGGGAAGCGTTGAAATAACCATGAAGAACAAAGAAGGCATTGTCAAAAGGACTTTTATTGCTGATGTGTATGAAGTTAAAGTTGATCCTTTAACCCAAGAAGCACGATTTTTGGCAGAGGTCATCTCGGATATTCGATCCGATGAAGGTGATTCAGGTCACGAAGATTCCGGAGAAGAGCATACCGGACAGGGAAGCATGAACGGCCAAAACGGAGGCAATCATACAGATGGTGATCACTCCGAAGGAGACGACAATCATGATGATTCAGACCATGGCGGTGGTTGTAATTCAGATGATGAGGTACATGGCAACCAATCACGTGTTGGCCAGACTTTAGGAGTTAAAGTTTATGATGGCGGAAGCCCTGGCATCAGTGGTGATACAATTGGATGGAAATGGTACGCTGGGAATAATCCCAACACCCCATCTTTGGAGGATCATGGTGAATGGGCAGAGATGTGCCTAAAGGACATCATTGCAGGTAATTTAGTAGTTCATTTGAATTAAATTGAACTTGCTTTTAGATGGAGAAACCCGGTGCTTACACCGGGTTTTTTTGCATTTGAACAATCTTAGAGCTGAGGCATGGCGATTACTGTGTGATCCCTTTATGTTTAACAAAGCAATCCAAGCCCTAAAAAAACGGTCTTTTGGAAAAATCAGTTGATACGTTTGATATATGATATTTAGCGTGAGGATTTAAGTAAAAACCGCTCATTCCCTTTTAGTCCTATAACGAAGGCGTCATTATAGCCATCTTTTTTCATTTTTTTCAAATGACCAAGTGCCTCCTTGTTGGATTTAAAAACTCCCGAATAAAAACGGTTAAACCCATCTTCATAACGATGGTTAAACAAACCCGCTGAATCTGTATAAGTACCGGTTTTCACATTTTCCTGGAAAGCCCCTATTTGCACGGTGTACATTACATCGTTTTGATCAAAATTATATGCCGCACCCGTCATCTCAGCTCCATAAACCTCCTTGATGCGCTCAATTTCAGACAAGTTTTCAGCTTCTAAAAGAATTTCCATATCCTTTAAGATTGCCGCTTTTTCAGCTAGAATTGCTTCCGGATCTACAGCTTTATAGGCGGTAATATAATCTTCCTTAGAAGCAGTGGCTTCGACATCTAGTTTAATGGGTGTAGATGGTTCATTATTAATTACTTCAGAGGCAAAAACATTTAGTTCATCACCAGCAGTCTCAATGTCTGATGCAAAATACAGCACATTACTATCGTCGACAAATGGAGCAAGTTCGCGTTCTTCAGTATTAATTTCGGAGCCTAGATTCTCAGTTTTCCCATAGGTCCCATTGTCTAGCAAATCAACCGAGAAAAGATCCGTTTTCCCTGTTGATTCAGGTCCGTCAGAAACAAAATAAAGTTTTGTTTCATCTCCGTTAAGAGCAGGATATCCGGTAGAATGGCTTTTACCATTAAAAGGAAGCATCTCCACATTTTCCCATTCGCCAGTTTCTGTAACGCTGGCTTTGAACATTTGAAGCTGTACTGATCTCTTGATCTTTATAGCTGCCTCATTCTCTTTATTCGCTTTTATTTTTTTGTTGGCACTAAAATAAACCGTCTTTTGATCTTTCGTATATGTGATCATATCTTCCTGAATGTCAAAATCAGCATCAGCAAGTAGTAAATCGTCCACTTCCAGCATATCAGCTTCAGAAACATATACAGTATTTGGGTCTGGAATTGGAGCATCTTTGTCTTCCGTTTTATCGGCTGTAAACATATTACCAACATCAGCATAGGACATGTTGAAAACGTCATCAGTTACGGCATAAACATCTTGTGTACTTTGGGCAAACATTCCGAATGGAACAACTGCCAACATCATAGTCATTATTTTTTTCATCGATTTATTTTTTAGAGAAATCAAAGAGGGATTTGAATTCGGATTAAGTTAATACAACATAATAATTTATTTAGATAGCTGATTATCCGTCGCTTATTAGTTATTAAGATACTTATTAACGATTGAGAGACCGCTTTAGGAGCTCTTTAAACATCTTTCTATTGCTTTATTTTCATGAGAAAAATGTTGAATATTCTATTTTCAGAACTAGTTTTTTTAACAAGAATTGTGTGCTAGTAGGCTTGAAGAAATTAGTTTTATCAATGATAAAATTCAATAAACAAAATAGTTTTAATTTATAGTGAATTATAACCTACCTTGCCACACATCTAAAAAACCCACATGATAAAAAACACGATAAATGCGGCTATCATTCTAATTTGTTTTAGCGTTTTCGGCCATGCATATGCCAACATCCCAACCGAGATAAACAAAGACATCTTCAACTCGCAAAATAAAGTCGAGGACAATGTAATTGCCAATCTAAAAAGTGAAAATACGATTTGGGCTGACACAACTGAGGTGAAACAAAAAGGCAAGGCTAAAAAGAAAACATATAAGGCTTGGGTTACATTGATTAATCAAAAGGACAAGGTAAAGGGGTTTTTATATGCAGTAAACGATTCTTCTATAGTGGTTTCGTCTTCGTCGGAGTTATTGGCAGATGAGTATTCTGCTTCATTGAATAATACAATTGCCTTAGCAAATATTAAAAAAATAAGACTCAGAAAAAAGGGCAATGTAGGGAAAGGCTATATAATTGGGACATCAATTGGAATCGTTACAGGTATTCTTCTAGCAGCTGGAGAAGAGGATGGTTTCACCACTTTAGCTGCGGCTGGAATGCTAGGAATTGTTGGTAGTGTCGTTGGCACCGGTGTGGGAAGCATTTCAGGCACCAAAAGGTATACTATTGATGGTAATCAAGAGACTTTTCTTATTTCTCAGCAAGAATTGAAAACTTTGAGTTTGGTTGGGGAATAAAATTCTCAATACAATGGAAAAGAAAAATAAAGTATTTATTGCAACAAGTTTAGACGGATATATTGCCGACAAAGATGGGAGAATAGATTGGCTACATTCAATTCCAAATCCTGAGAATATTGACATGGGTTATAAAGAATTCATTGCTCAAATAGATGCCCTGGTAATGGGCCGAACAACTTTTGAAACTGTATGTGCATTTGATATGGATTGGCCTTATAAAAAGCCTGTTTTTGTCTTGAGCAATAGTTTGACTAAAATCCCTGAAAAGTATGAATGTAAAGCTGTACTTGTAAAGGGAACGTTGAAAGAAATTCTAAACAAAGTCCATCATAAAGGATACCATAGATTATACATTGATGGAGGAAGAACGATTCAAAGTTTTTTGAAAGAAGATTTAATTGATGAAATGACCATTACAATAATCCCTTATTTGTTGGGAGAAGGTATTCCATTATTCTCAAACCTTTCTAGCAGGTTAGACTTCGAATGTGTCGATACTAAAATATTTTTGGATAAAGTTGTTCAAAATCGTTTCGTAAGAGTTAAATAAAACGAAGGTCAACCATGTAAAGCCAAATCTTTTAAAGTAATTGACTTTTTACGAAATAAAATTGATACCATATCTTCCACAGATTTCGGCTATTACTTGGAAATCAGGTGGGCCTTCGTGTAATTTACTCAGTTCTTTAAATATTTTTTTATTTCCTGCAGGTAATTCACGTAAAATTACTTTTGCTTTTTTATCTCCAATGATTTTACATGCATGAAGCACACCTTTTGGACCAAAAGCTACATCACCAGGTTTTAATACAGCCATTTTCTCACCTACGGTTAGCTCCATTTCCCCTTCCATTACTTTAAAGACTTCATCTTCATTTTTATGGACATCGAGAGGTATTCCAGTACCTGGATGATTTTCTTCTTTTATAAGTGTAAACGAACCATTTATATTCTTAACTGGTAGCTTCAATGTTTGAGTATGACCAATGATATGAATAGTTTTACCGTTTTCATTCCTTACTATTGTAGGCTCAAGTATGTTTACAAATTTTGTGGTTTTACTCCGTGCAAATGTTGGTATGGATATAATTCCAGCTCCTATGTCGGTAGTAAGTTTTAAAAATTTGTTTCGGTTCATTACAGTTTATTTAGAACTTAAATAGTAATAATCATGTCATACTTTGAGGCCGTCTCCATTACTTTTTTAATTATTTCCGGATCTGTTGACTTTTGTAATGCATCTTTCTCAGTATCAGGAATGCCAAAATCTTCAAAAAAGCTTAGAAAGCCTTTTGGGCTGTGGATATTTACCCATTTACAATGAGAATTTGACTTGTTAGCGAAAGTATGAACTGAACTAGGAGGAAGGTTGACCGAATCGCCTTTTTTTATCACCATGGATTTACCATTAACCATAAATTCCATCTCTCCTTCGATGACCAGAAATACTTCATGGTAAATGTTATGATAGTGAGGAGGCGGGCCTGGTGTACCTGACGGAGTTTCCCCAATTACGAGATCAAAATTACCAGTAACCGATTGTGGCATTATTTTATGTCCTAAAACGCATTGTGTCATGATATGTTTTTTATGAGATACTTGTCTCACAAAGCTAGAAGAAAATTTTGATATTTACAAATTTTATGAGATATTTGTCTCATGAAGTCAGTTGCCATAAATAAAGGAAGAACAAAGCAGAAGAAAAAAACCAGAATACGAATTATAAATGCTGCGAAAAAACTGATGTCAGATAACAGCAAGGTATCCATAGAAGAAGTGGCGGAGGAGGCTCAAGTTAGTCGCGCAACCATTTATAGATATTTTACAAATATAGATCTGCTTTGTACCGAAGCATCACTAGATATTCATTTTCTAACTCCTGTTCAATTATATGACAAAGTTAAAGACAGACCTTTGGATGAATGCATACTTTTCATTCAAAATTATTACAATAAGATGGCGCAGGAGCATGAATTGATTTTTAGACGTTATCTAAGCGCTACCCTTCTTGAATCGTTTGGATCAAAAAAGAAAATCAGAGGTGCAAGAAGAGTCGAAGCAATGATCTTGGCATTAGAACCTTATAAAACTCAAATGTCAAAAAAAGACCTTATGAATTTAAAAAACATCTCAACAGTTTTAATGGGTATTGAAGCCGTAATTGTTTCTAAAGACGTTTGTGGACTTAAAAATAAAGAAACCAATGACACCTTAAAATGGGCCTTTGAAATGATTCTTAAAGGAATGAATATTGATTTTAAGGATAAGAATTAATTAAAAAAGAATATGTTTAGTCATAAAAAAACACCCTCTGTTGTAGAGGGTGCTTTTGTTTTATGATAGGTATGATTTACCATTGTCCCAAGCGAACTCGAAGACCTGAGCGCACCATTCGCACGCCACCATTGGTATCCTGAAAGGTTTTCCAATCGGCATCACGTGCAGCTTTTTGCTTATCTGTTAAGCCTGCCCCTGCCCCTGCCATGGCACCTTTAAAATCTTTATAACCGGCAATGACCCAGTGGTTTTCTCCTTCAGATGAAATTCCTGAGGTTATATTTCCCATCATAACTGCTCTTCCTGTAGGTTTGTGCTTGGCATTGAACTTGTTCAAGCCTTCCACCATTGTTGCAGCATCCTCTACATCCAATATATAATATTTTTGAATGGGATAATCACCTTCGGTATCTCCATACGCTTGTTTCGTCGTACCCATTCTCGCACCTGACCCATCTTTAATATGGTGGTCCAATCTTGCTCCGAGCAAATCCCAGGCATCTCCGTTGTCGGTTGCATACATTCCTCCAAGAGCATCTAAAGAACCTGAGAAAACGATCATATGGGTGGCTGTATTGTCTTCATCATGGAAGTGATTGGCATACAAGCTTACGGTAACTCCCTCTGTTTTGTGTTCCTTAAAGTAATCGTCTATCAATTTAAAGACGGTAGCTTCGTTCTCAGGTTCGACAATAAAAGTGTAATTGGTCCAATAAGATTGTTGTGCGCTGATTGCAAATACTGTAAACAGCATTAAACATGTAATTAATTTTTTCATTGTATTTGGTTTTGGTTTAAAATTTTGATTCAATCGAATTTAATCTAAAGCTGATAGAGTATGCAATACAATAGGACGAAACAGTCATAATAATGTCCGAAGCCTACTTATTATTTACCGAATCAGAATTATCTTAATATGTGTAAAACGAAGTGATTATGAATCGTTTAAACATAACGACTTTGGATTGTTAAGGATGCTTGTCTGTATAAAAATTTAGTTAAATTCGACTCCCGTTCGCACCGGATGAATAGGAACGAAGCTTTAAAATTGTGGATTTCACTCCAGTAAATTTTCTTTTTGTAAATTAGATGTTGGTCAATACAACTGCTCATGCAAAATAAGGCATTATGAAAAATATTTTGAACGAAGCTGATTATTCCGAAATTAAAAACAGAATACAACATCTTTCTGATACAAATACACGGCGCTGGGGAAACTTGGAATTACAGGAAATGCTGATCCATTGCACCACACAATTACAACTTGCATTGGGCGAAATTTCACACAAGCAACAAGGTCCTTCCTTTATGCGATCAAAGTTGGGTAAATGGCTTTTGTTCTCAACCATACCTTGGCCAAAAGGAGCAGAAACTCCAAATGAAATGAATGCGGGGATAGCATCCTTTTCTGTAACCGATATTGAGAATGAAAAAACAGTGCTATTGAATTACCTGGAAAACATAAGGCAACAGACACGATTAAAAAGTCATCCTTTTTTTGGAGAACTTAACAGAAAAGAATGGTCCAGGTTAATTTACAAGCATCTTGATCATCATTTAAAACAGTTTGGCAGCCGATGAATAAAATAAAAGATAGAATTTAATTTAAACAAACATATTATGGGAATATTCTGGGATTTAGTACAGCAAGATGAAATCGAAGAACAAAAAAAACAAGCAACTAGTATTGAGGAGCGTGTAAAGCTTTTAGAGGAAGATTTAAGCAATACAAAAGCCTTGCTTAAAAAAACACTAATGGCTTTGGAAACACATTTGGTAAAAGATATAGATGGTGATGGTAAAACAGGTTCTTTGTAAT
>CAJQNF010000140.1 GCA_905479625.1 uncultured Flavobacteriaceae bacterium
CTGGCCTATACAGACGGGGTTTCTGAGGCTCAAAATATAAATGAAGAATTTTATTCGGTACAAAGATTATTCGAAATAATTCAGGAAGGAAACTACAATTCGACCCGCTCATTAACTGATATTATCGTTAAAAGCGTTAAAGAATTTGAAAATGGCACCGAGCAGTTCGATGATATTACCGTACTAGCCCTTCAATATTTACAGGACAAAGACAAACATTCCAGCGAGTTAACATCAATTAAAATAATGAATAAAATAAGTGAAATGCCGAAAGTGATAAAACATTTTGAAACATTTGCTACAGGAAATGATATGTCATTGTCAGTAGCTCAAAAATTCAATATTGTTTTAGATGAATTATTGAATAATATCATATCATATGCTTTTAATGACGGTGATGAACATTATATTTTGGTGAAATTTCAACTTAAATATCTTCGCCTGATCATTACAATAGAAGATGATGGAATCCCCTTTAATCCGTTTAGAAATGAATCACCAAACATCGAATTGTCCATTTCTGAAAGAAACATTGGTGGATTGGGAGTTCATATTGTCAAAAATTTAGTGGATGAATATCATTATATAAGGCAATCCAACAGAAATATCATAAATTTGATCAAATACAACATTAATATTATATAAATATGAGTTTAAAAATCACATTGAAAGAAATAAATGATGTTGTCATTATCAGTTTAATTGGAACTCTCGATACCAACACTTCACCTGAGGCTGAAGTTGAGATCAATAAATCTTTAGACAATGGCAGCGTTAAAATGGCTATCGACCTTGAAAACACTAGATACGTGAGTAGCGCCGGACTCAGAATATTTTTAGCCACGGCAAAAAAGATGATGGCTAAATCAGGAAAGGTTATACTTTGCCATCCAAATGATATTGTTAAAGACATTCTTCATGTATCTGGCTTTAACACGATCATAGTTGTAAAAGCAACCGTAAAGGAAGCTTTAAATAATTTTTAAAAGATACATACGCCTCACTATGATCGGGATTAAAACATCATCAATACATTAGAAACCAAAAAGAGCCACAGTAGGATGTGACTCTTTTTTTTTGATATGTATATCAGAAAGTTCTCATTCTAAAACTTCATATACAACAACTGCTTCTGCCTTATTCTTTAGGTGAATACTTTCAAGTTTTTTACACTGAAAGGATTCCTTAACAAGCTTATAGCAGTATTCAGTAATAAGGATTTGATTTTCTTTTGCCGCATCCTGAAGTCTTGCAGCGGTGTTCACTGTATCACCGATTACTGTATAATCCAGCCTTTTTAAACTCTCTGAACCTATATTACCCGAAATCATCTCACCGCTATTAATTCCTATGGATACTTTGGGTTTATATTCATTATTCTCCCCTTGAATGGCGGGTAGACTGTTTATTTTATTCCGCACTGCCAAAGAAGCTTCAATGGCTCTATCTAAATGATAATCTCCTTTGAAAACAGCCATAATAGCATCTCCAATGAACTTATCAATTAAGCCATCAACTGCCATAATTTCTTTAACCATGACATCAAAATACGAATTGATCACAGTTACAACGGTATTAGCCTGAGCATTTTCACTTAATGAAGTAAAACCGCAAATATCGATAAAGACAACTGACCCTTCAATGGTTTCATTATCCATCATTGTCGATTCATATTCTTTACTCCCCATAAAGCTAAGTACATTTTGATCGACGTACATTTTCAAGATATTGTTTTCTCTCACCGCATTCAAAGTCTCCTTTAACTGCTTGGCATGTTTCAGAGTCTTATCCATAGTCAGGGTAAGATCCTTAAAATTAATGGGTTTGGTAATAAAATCAAATGCTCCACGGTTCATAGCAGTGCGTATATTCTCCATATCTCCATAGGCCGAAACGATAACCGCTTGTATCAAAGGGCTCAATTCGTTCAACTTGGTTAACAGAGTGAGACCATCCATCTCTGGCATATTGATATCACTCAGTACGATATCTACTTCCGGATCTTCCAAGAGCTTTTGAAGTGCATCCACACCATTGATTGCAAATAAAAATTCATACTCCTTTTGTCTAATTTCTTTTCGAAACTTTTGTTTTATGAGTATTTCCAGATCTGTTTCGTCATCAACTACTAAAATTTTCGCCATAACTATATATTTAAAAGTTCGCTTTTTAAAAGTTTGAAATCTAAGGGCTTGGTTAAAAAAGCATCTGCCCCTAAACGCTTTGCGGTTTGTCTATTTTCTTCATCTCCATAAGCAGTGATCATCATAACAACAGGGGGTGGCTGAAGAAAGGTTTTCTTGATATGTTCCAAAAGTTCCAAACCACTCATCCCAGGCATATTGATATCCGAAAGTATCAAAACAGCTTCCTGATCAAGAGTATTCATTGTTTGAATTGCCTCTTCGCCAGAAAATGCAAAAACAAAATCGATTTCTCCTTTTCTAATTTCTTTTCTAAAGCGTTGCTCAAATAGTATTTTAACATCTCTTTCGTCATCTACCACTAGTATTTTCATGTTTTTAGTTTTGATTGTCTTCGTTAATTTTATTAGATCGGGAGTAATATCGTAAACTCGGTTCCCTGATCCTTTTTTGTCTTTATGCTTAACTCTCCTCCATGAGACTTTACAATATCATAACTGAGAGATAATCCTAATCCGGTTCCTTTTCCTGAGGGTTTGGTTGTAAAAAAGGGTTGAAATATTTTATCAAAGATTTCGTCAGGTATGCCGTTTGCATTATCAATAACCTTTATTTTAATATTTTTACCTTCTTTTTTCGTACTTACAGTAACTGTCGGTTCATAATTTTCAGTGCCGGATTTCTTTTTTTCATCTACCACATAAAAGGCATTAGTAATTAAATTGAGTACAACCCGGCCAATATCCTGAGAAACAATATTGATCTCTGTAATGCTCTGATCGAAATCAGTTTTCATAGTCGCATTAAATGATTTGTCTTTGGCCCTTAAACCATGATAAGCCAGGCGTAAATATTCATCAGCCAAAGCATTAATGTTAGTAGGCTCTTTTTTACCATTACTGCTCCTACTGTGTTGTAACATCCCCTTGACTATAGAATCTGCTCGCTTACCATGAAACATGATCTTTTGTTCATTTTCATCAATATCTTTTGCAAGGGTTCTCACTTCGTCCATGTTCCCTTTTTCAAGTTCTTCCTTCATTTCTTCAATAAGTTCAGAGTTTACTTCTGAAAAATTATTGACAAAGTTTAGTGGGTTTTGGATTTCGTGTGCAATACCAGCAGTTAACTCTCCAAGTGAGGCCATTTTTTCTGACTGGATCAATTGAGCCTGTGTACTTTTTAATTCTGTATAAGCTTTTTCAATTTCCTTAGCCTGAGCCAATTCCTTTTCTTGAGTCTTTTGCTTTGCAATTCTCAAGGTTTTTGCCTTCTGAAATTTATGAATTTGTAGACCAATAAGCCCAATAATTATAGCATAAATAACATAGGCCCACCAAGTCAGCCACCAGGGTGGAGCTATTATAATTTCTAGGCTTGCGCCTTCTTCATTCCAGATGCCATCAGCATTAGAGCCTTTAACCCTGAATGTATACTTACCCGGTGACAAATTCGTATAGACTACTTGTCTTTGTTTGGAAGGAGTTGACCATTTGTTATCATAGTTCTCCAGCTTCCATGAATAGAGGTTATCCTCAGAGCGCAGATAATGTAAAGCCACAAATTCAAAGCTTAGGTCTTTTTGCCAATGTTTTAGATTAACCTGATCTGTATAAGAAACCGCCTGCTTAAAAATAGTGCCATCCGGAGCCGAATACACCGAATCTAAAACTCCCATTGAGGTGATTAAAACCTCTGGGAGGGTCGAATCTTTTTTAAACATTTCGGAAGGAACAATTCTATTCAAACCATTTTCGCCACCTATCCAGATATCGCCATTTTTGGTTTTTAACGATGAGATAATATAATGAGAGGATGTTTGATATCCATCATTTTCAAAATAACTACTGAAGGTCTTGGTAAGTGTATCAAAAACAGATAACCCTCTTTCAGTAGGCAACCACAAATGACCAAAATCATCCAAAACAATATCATTTACATCATTGTGCAACAGACCTTTATTTTCTCCAAACATCTCTACATCGTTAATGTCAGGTCCTACCAAGGCTAAACCTCCTCCGCTATAAGCCATCACCCACATTTTATCGTTTCCTGCTTTTGCTCTTATACCAACGCTTGGTAATAAAAATTCTCTTTTATTTCTGTAAATAACATCTGCCTCATGGTCATATAAATTTAAACCTCCATCCGTTCCAATCCATATTCTTTGAAGGTCATCTTCCATAAGACTGCGAATTTCATTACTACTTAGAGACAGGGAATCTGTTGTACTGTATTGAAAGCTTTTAAATTTATTATCTTCTTCAAGATACTTAAATAGACCATATTCATTATCTCGAGTATCTCCGAGCCAAAGGGTACCTTTTGAGTCCAAAAACATTACACGAATAAAGTCACTTAATAAACCATGAACATCTTTAGTGTCTTGTTCAAATTTTGTGATCAACCTTACTGTTTTACTATCCAAAATATAAACACCTTGATTTAAAACAGAGACCCATATATTTCCATTTACATCTTCCTGAATATTCCTCACACTTGTAATACCATTCTTGATATTATAGTGCTCGAATTCTTGCTTATTTTCATTTAATCTAAGTAAGCCATGATCATTACTTCCCACCCAAATCTGACCAATGCTGTCTTCATAAAGCTTATTAATATCACCCAAATCAGTTATTACTCCTTGATTATTTCTAAAATAATATTTTTGAAATTGATCATTCGGTAATTTTAAAGAAACCCCTTTTTCCGTGCCAATCCAAAGCCTATTTTTTCCATCTTCCAACAATTCATAAATAGAATCAGATGGAATAGACAAGGGATTATTTACATCATGTTTAAATTGTTCAATTTTTCTACGTTTTGGTGACTCTTTGTAAAAATTAGGGCGTGTATTTAACCATAAAAGCCCTGTTTGATCTTCTATCATTCTATAAAAACGACTAGACATTAAATTTTTCTTGTCATTAAATTTACCATCATAATAGGTAAAAGAATTTGTTTCAAATTTATAATAAAGAAACCCATAAAATTCAGTTAAAAAAGAGTCATAAATCAAAAACCATATCCCACTTAAATTCTGAAAAATTGGCATCAACTTTTCAGAATCTTTTGGCATATTCGAAAGATCTGGCAAACCTTCGCCAAAAGTTAATTTTTGGATACTATTGTTCAAAGGGTCAATCATATGGAGTATACCGTCTTCAAATTGAGCCCAATAATGTCCTTGTTTATCTTCAAATGCAAATCGAAATTTATTTTCATCAAAAAGAAATTTCTGTTTCCCTTCAGAAAATGAAAGGTCCTTTTTATCCAGATTTGTATAACTTTTTACGCTTTCTCTTTTTACAGGATCCCAGATATAAAAACCTAGTTGACCATTCAAGAGAAAGTGTTCGTTATTTCCTTTGATTATTGATTGGATGGTATCTTTGATACCAGAACCCGGAATTTCAGCACCAGAAGGAATTACCAACTCAAATGAATCTTTTTTCCTGTTAAATACCCTGACATTTCCCATATCATCTCGTAACCATACGGTACCATCAGCATCAAATTCCAAAACATCCAAGTTCAATAGAATATCGCTAATTTTAAATGTCGGTGTTTTATATGGATAAGTGGTTATCGAATGTGTCTTAGTGTCAAGTCTTGCAATAACAGTCGTATCTTGACCGTATTGGGTATCGGTGAACCAAATATTATTTTTTGAATCTTCAAACAATAATTCAGAACCACCAAATGGCATAGTTTTAGGATTATTTGGATTTGGTAAATAATTCCTGAATTTTTCTGTCTTAGGATCATATGACGCTATTCCTCCAGGCCTAGCTGCTCCCAACCAGATCTTACCATCTTTACTTTTAATCGATCCACCATTAAGATTCCTTTGTTGAAGTTTGGTTGAGTCTCCATTTTTGTCAGTTCCTCTAATAACCTTCATCTGATACCCATCAAATTTCACAAGTCCGTTTTGTGTAGTAGCCCATATAAACCCTTGATCGTCCTGAACCATGGAAGAAACATATTCCTCCGGAAGCCCCTCTGCTACGCCATATTTTTCAAAGGCTATTTTCTCTTTTTGAGCCATCAAGCCATAGGTAAAAAACAGGAATACTCCAGTAAGCATTAATGCATATTTAAAAATTTGGCTTTGAGGTATCATTGGTATTGGTTTTAATTCATTTTAAAGAGGTAATAAGATACTAAATTCTGTCCCTTCATTTTCTTTCGTTTTAACTTTCAGCTCTCCTCCATGTGCTTTCACAATATCATAGCTTAAGGATAATCCCAATCCAGTACCCTGACCAGAGGGCTTGGTTGTAAAAAAAGGTTGAAATATTTTGTCTAATGCTTTTTTCGGGATTCCATTGCCATTATCTACAACTTTAATTTCAATATTTTCACCTTTCTTTTTAGTCGTTACCGATACTGTCGGTTCATAATTTTCGGCACCTGACTTCTTCTTTTCATCCACGACATAAAAGGCATTGGTGATCAGATTCAAAATGACCCTTCCGAAATCTTGCGCGGCAAGATTGACTTTACCAATCTTGTCGTCAAAATCTGTTTTTAAAGTGGCATTAAAAGATTTGTCTTTTGCCCTTAACCCATGATAAGCCAATCGGAGATATTCATCGGCGATGGCATTAATTTCTGTAGGTTCTTTCTTCCCATCGCTTCTTCTACTATGTTGCAACATCCCTTTTACAATGGCATCGGCTCGCATACCATGATGATTTATTTTTTCAAGATTTCGCTTAATATCTTCTGAAATAGCTTTTGCTTCTTCTAGATCATTGTTTTCGATTTCTTCAATCATTTCATCTATAAGCTCATTACTTACTTCAGAAAAATTATTGACAAAGTTCAAAGGGTTCTGAATTTCATGAGCGATACCTGCCGTTAGTTCACCTAAACTGGCCATTTTTTCTGATTGGATCAGTTGCGACTGGGTATTTTTTAATTCAGTGAAAGCATGCATTAATTCATCTTTTTGTTTTGTTATTTCTGCCGTTCTTTCTTCAACAATCAATTCCAGTTTTTCCTTTTGTGCCGATATGAATTTGCTTCGCTCTTCTTCTGCCAGAGTTTTTTGTCTTTCTTTTTTAAGGGCTTTATTCTGTTTGTTTGATCGTATGAGCATGGCAATCATCCATGCCAGAGAAAACACAACGGCAAAGTCCAGGTAAACATCTATTTCTTCGTAATTAGGCGGATTAATAATTTCAAGCAGATCTTTTATAATATTTATAATTATTAAAGGAAGAACGGCTATTATTATAGTTCGCATTCGTTCAAGAAGTGGAAGCCTAAAAATTAGATATCCAATTCCCAGTATCAATAGGTGCCATATCCAATTTGTAACATTCGTTATGGAAAGTATTATTCCTAATAAAAAAAGAATTGCTATGCCAATCATAGCCCATAAGAGGATTTTATCTCTTTGGGTATCTGGCGAAAGCAAACGTAAGTTTTTACGGATGTGCCAAACTATAAAAATTAATACAAAGGGCTCTAAACTCATAACTATTTGAATTGTTGACTAAATATCGCCAATTAAATTTAATTCTTTAAAGTAAAACATACTCCTTTTGTTGAACATTATATTTACTTAGGGATTTTCATTAAACATTAAAGGGTTGTTAATTGAATAATAAAAGTTGTTCCTTCTCCTTCTTTAGTCGCCACTTTTAATTCCCCTCCATGCGCCTTCACAATATCATAACTCAATGAAAGCCCAAGTCCGGTGCCCTGACCTGCAGGTTTGGTCGTAAAAAAGGGTTGAAATATTTTATCCAGTACTTCTTTCGGAATGCCGTTACCATTGTCTTCTATGGTAATTTCAGCACCTTCGTTTGTCTTTTTTGTACCTACCCTAACCTTTGGCTCATAATTAGTCGGATCAAGTTTATTCTTTTCTTTTACTGCATAAAAAGCATTGGTAATAAGGTTGAGTACAACCCTGCCAACATCCTGAGGAATGATATCTATCTTTTCAAGTTTCTGATCAAAATTAGTTTCCAGTTTGGCATTAAACGTTTTATCTTTTGCCCTTAAGCCGTGATAAGCCAATCTTAAATACTCATCAGTCAAGGCATTGATATCAGTTAGCTCTCTTATACCACTGCTGCTTCTACTGTGTTGTAACATCCCTTTTACAATTTCACTGGCACGTTGCCCGTGGTGATGTATCTTCTCAAGGTTTTGTTCAATATCATTACCAATTTCCAGTGCTTCCTTCTGATCACCCTTCTTAATTTCCTCATGCATTTCTTTGATCAGTTCCTGAGAAACTTCAGAGAAATTATTGACAAAATTAAGTGGGTTTTGAATTTCATGGGCAATTCCTGCAGTGAGCTCTCCTAAAGATGCCATCTTTTCAGACTGTATTAATTGGGATTGTGTGATCTTTAGTTCCTCTAAAGTCTCCTGAACTTTCTCCTTTTGCTGTATAAGGATACTATTCGCCTTTTGCCTGTTTTTATTATTTCTAAACAATATAAAACTGAGTATTAAGGCAAACAAAAGCGCTCCTGCAATACTTATGATCCATAAGCGTTGGTTCTTGTTTTCTTGCTCTTTAATAAATTGTTCTCTTTCAAGTGAGTCAATTTCCATTTGATTCCTCTCAATGACTGACCTGACTTCTGCTTTCATTAGAATATTTGCTATATCAATATCCTCTGATTCTATAATAAGATCTTTGTAGATCTTTAAATGCTTATATGCCAGTTTCTCATTTCCCAGCGCGTCATAAATATCAGAAAATGTCATGTTTAATCGCTTTTTTAATCTGACATTGTCTTCCTGCAGCACTTCTTGACTTAGCAAAGCATACTTTAATGCTTTTTCATATTCCTTAAGATTATAATAGCAAGTTGCTATGCGATAGGCTTCCCATTCATCACTACCTACTCTTTTCAACCTAATAGATACGTCAAGTGCTTTTTCAATTAGCGAAATGGCTGCCTTATAATGTTTATTATCCATTTGAATATGACCCTCAAGGCTATAACTATCTGCCACGAAGTCTTCAGCAGTAAGGGGCGTGGATACACCTTTTTTAAGCTCATTATAATTGCGCGCTTTATCGTAATGCTTAGCATCGTACATGGCCCACATTACCTGATTATATTCAACAAACATATCTGCCGGTAATTTATGTGTCTCCAATAGTTTGACTCTATTCTCCATTGCTTCAGCTCCTCTATCAAACATCTCTAAATTTGAATACAGCTGGTACATTTCACTATATACATCTGTCAACATAAAATAATCATCAATTGATTCAAAAAAATCAATGCACTGCAAATAATGCTCTATAGCAATCGTATTTTGTCCGTTAATTCTATAATAATTTGCCAATTGAAAATTTAATGGTCCTGTCTCATTTTTATTTTTCATTGACGCTACCAATTCCTTTAATTTATCTTCAATGATATCCTTTTCAATAACATCATTTTCTTCGATAGCTACATAACCTAAATAAGAATAATAGAGGAATATTGGGTAAAACTCTTCCAATTCTGTATAAATATCTATGATACTATTCGCTGTTATCCTAAATTGATCAATTTCATTTATAGTATAGTAGTAATAACCAAGGTGGTCATATATCACTGCCAATATTTCCTTGTTCTTCACATCCTTGAAGTGTTCCGCTGCCTTTAACAGTTTCTTAGAAGACATTTCATTATAAGGCATTGGATAGCCATCTGGAAACATTACTTCAGTAAAGGAATCATTTTGATTCAATTGTGTGGATAGCATTCTTGCTTTTTGATGATGATATGAAACAATATCTCCCGGGCCCAAAAAGGCGGCCAAGGTCTCATGATACATGATCTTTCCTTCTTTAAAATCAATTGCTTCTGACAAGTCAAGTGCTTCTATTGTTGCGGTAAAACCCTGAATAATTTCCTGATTAAAAAAACTCAACCGGGCATACTCATTAAGTAATCTTATTCTTTCTTTATCATTGTGATTGCGTTTAAAAACAAGCACCTTCAAACTATCCAATTTACCTGGATCAACAAAAGGCTTATCCTGAGCCTTTAGCATTGAGCAGAAAAGTATAAGTATTAGTCCAACAATTATTTTTTTTGTGCTCATAAACTATATAGGTAATATGATTATAAATTCTGCCCCTTCACCTTCACTCGATTCAACCTTCAATTCTCCTCCATGAGCTTTAACAATATCATAGCTTAAGCTCAAACCCAAACCCGTTCCTTTACCGGTAGGCTTTGTCGTAAAAAACGGTTGAAATATTTTATCCAAATCGTTTTGAGGGATTCCATTCCCATTATCCTTTACAGAGACTTCAATGCTATCATGCATCTTCTTTGTAGTCACCAAAACTGTTGGCTCATAATTTTCAATTCCGGATTTCTTTTTTTCATCCACTACATAAAAAGCATTGGTAATCAAATTCAAAATGACCCTTCCTATATCTTGCGCGGCAAGATTGACCTTCCCAATACTATTATCAAAATCTGTTTTTAAGGTGGCATTAAACGTTTTGTCTTTTGCTCTTAAGCCATGGTATGCCAATCTGAAGAATTCATCGGCAAGTGCATTGATATTTGTAAACTCTTTTTTACCATCACTACTTCTGCTGTGTTGCAACATGCCCTTTACAATGGCATCTGCCCGTTTGCCATGGAGCATGATTTTTTGTTCATTGTAATCAATATCTTTGGCTATTACTTTTACCTCATCCAAATTTCCCTTTTCCAATTCCTCTTTCATTTCTTCAATGAGCTCTGAATTCACTTCTGAAAAATTATTAACAAAGTTTAATGGGTTCTGAATTTCATGCGCTATCCCTGCTGTAAGCTCGCCAAGACTGGCCATTTTCTCTGATTGAACAAGTTGATTCTGAGTGGCTTTTAGGTTATTTAAAGTTCTGTTTAAATCCGAAGTACGTTTTTTTACCTGCTGCTCGAGAGTATCTTTCTGCTGAGATAAAATTGATTCCTTTTCACTGGATAATTTTTGAACCTGTTCTAAGTTGAGCCTTAAGTCTTGACTATTTTTACCAAAAGAATACGCTAAATAAATTCCTAACACTATAGGGTTAAGCATAAAGAGAAATGGAATATATTGCTCTATACTGGGCAATTGAGTTAGCCATATTCGATTAACATTGATATAAAACCAGAATAACAAACCTAAAAAGCTTGAGGTAATAAATATAATGCCGGCAACTCTTTTATTATTCAAAGACTTTATCCCCAATTTTATTGTCGCCAAATATAATATCAGCCCCCAAGTTGGAGCAACTAAATCAGGGTCAAACAAGAAGAAACAGCCAATGGCTATAAGGCCCAATAAAAAAACGGCTTTAAAAACAGCATCTACAGTTTTTTCAAAAATATGATATAAACAATACAGTACAATCATACCAGAAATTACAATACAGGTATCATAATAAAAAGAAATCCAAAACCCAGGCCCGGAATCCTTTATCACCCATATGACTCCAGCCGTGAATAAAACTAAAAAAAGATTAGATAATGAAAAGTAACCATTGATTTTTTCAGTGGGGAAAAAGAGGTAAACACAAAAGAAAATAAGAAAAATAAGAATGGCAAGTCCCAAACTAATATGATATCTGTTCTGAAATTCCGTACGAGAGGCGATATAGTTATTTTTTACCACATCTGTGGAGTTCGCATTACTTAAAGTTGATGCTGCAATCCGAAAATAACCACTGGTGTCACTGTATATTGGAAACTGGTATTGGACGTTCACAAAGCGCACTGCTAAAACATGAACTTTTCCTTTTTCCAATGGTAATTGAAGTAATTTTCTAAAAGGATTATTGTAGATTACTTTATCTTTATCAGGACTTACACTACCCAATTGATGAATGAGTTTTCCATCTAAATAAATCTCAGAAACGCCCCTTTGAAATATATTTAAGACTAGAACATCATTTAAACTTATATCAGCTTTGATGCGTTTACGCAGCCAGACAATCTCACCTCGATCGGCAATAGTTTTATCATCTGACGTATTCAAATTGGCTGAACCACTTTTTACCTTCCAAGAGGTATCATTAAATTCTGGATTCGCCCATTGCTTTTGATCTCCTTTTTTATAAAGCCAATCTTTAGCGAGAATAGTCCACTTATCTGCAAGTGTAGAATCTGTAATCACAAAAACCCTTTCCTCTTGACTGAACAAGGAAAGCGGTAGCAAAAATGCGATTATATATAGTATGTTTTTCATTAATCGATTTTGCTTAAAGGTAATATAATTATGAAAGTAGTGCCTTGGCTTTCTTTCGTTTCGACTTTTAATTCTCCTCCATGGGCCTTGACAATATCATAACTTAAAGATAAGCCCAGACCTGTACCTTGACCTGTGGGTTTGGTGGTAAAAAAGGGTTGAAATATTTTATCGAGGATCTTTTTAGGGATACCATTACCGTTATCGGTTACCTTAATGTCTATTTTATTGGCTTCTTTTTTAGTACTCACTGAAACTGTGGGTTCGTAATGTTCAGCCTCGGATTTCTTCTTTTCATCTACTGCATAAAAGGCATTGGTGATCAAATTTAAAACTACCCTACCCATATCTTGGGGTGAAATATTGACCAAACCAATACTTTGATCAAAATCTGTTTCTAAGGTTGCATTAAAAGATTTGTCTTTAGCCCTCATCCCATGATAAGCCAATCGAAGATATTCATCTGCCAAGGCATTAATATCTGTCGGTTCTTTTTTACCATCACTGCTTCTACTGTGTTGTAACATTCCTTTTACAATATCACTTGCCCGCTTACCGTGATCGTTGATCTTTTCAAGATTTTGCTCAATATCATTAGTGATTTCTCGCACCTCTTCCAGATCTCCATTATTAAGCTCTTCTTTCATTTCAATCAAAAGTTCATGACTCACTTCTGAGAAATTATTCACGAAGTTCAATGGGTTTTGAATTTCATGTGCGATTCCCGCAGTAAGTTCTCCTAAAGAAGCCATTTTTTCTGATTGAATCAATTGTGATTGCGTGGCTTTGAGGTTTTCCAAAGATTGGTTCAATGCTGATGTTCGCTCTTCAACTTGTTTTTCAAGCAGTACATTTTGATTCGTCAATAATTCTCTCTTTTCTTCGGTTATTCTCAAAACCTTATCCGCTTCAGCTTCAACTTCACTGAGGACCTCTTTAAACCTTGTGGCTATAAAAATCATTAAAAACAATGGTGCAGAAAGCACTATAATCGCATAATTCAATTTTTCATATTCATAAAAAAAATCAAGTGAATATTTATGCAAAGCGATATAGATGAAATTCGCTGCCATCGGAACTATTATCGAAGCAACAATTGCAAAATTTGCTCCCTTGATCGATTTTCTGTTTTTAAAAAATATATTTCCAAAATAGATCAGCATTGTGGTGAATGCTAGCGTAAAGGGTAATGATATTGAAAACAAATGAGCTACTGTGCTGGTAACAGCAACCAACAGCAGAAGAAACTTTGAAAAGAGTGAGATTTTATTTGTTAGAACCCACTCTAGTACTATGAGTCCAAAGATTACTGATACTCCTTGAAGGGTGACCGTTATGACAAACCGTATTTTTTCAACGAAATAAGTTATTTCAAAAAATGTGTTGTAAAAAAGACCAATTGCCACAAACAATACTATCGTCGACAAAGAAGCGATCAAATAAAATATTTTCTGTTTCCGATTTAAAAATACCAACAACCAAAACAGTAAAAAAAGCAAAAAAGAAATCCCAATACTTAAGGTGCCGTAAATATGTGTCTGTTTGTAATTTTCAGTGACCCAATCATTATACTGCGGTCCGGTCAAGTTGATAAACCGTTTTAGATTTTCTGGCTTTAAACGGATTTCTCGCTGTGTAAATGTCGATTCATAATCTACAAAATGAATAGCAATAACATAGTCTTTTTCAGGCTCAAGCTCAATAGGTATTGGATATTTTAAAATCGGATTATAAGCCGTATAAGGATTACCTATATCTCCAAAAGAATGAATCAGAGTGCCGTTAACGTATATATCTGTTGCCATCCATAACTCTCTATCTACACCGAGAGACATACCCTCAAAACTTTTATCTAATCTTATTTTTATACGAAACCAACCTTCATTTCTCCCGGTTTCATCTTCAAATTCAGGACTTAATTCGGTCGGATTGAGCTTTTGCCAATCATCAGTATCAATATTCGGATTTGACCATCCAGGGCTCGTACCTTGTTTAAAAAGCCATCCATCTTTCCCTGCAAGCAACAAACGTTGATGTGTCTGAAAATCATCGACAGACAGGCTTATCGTTTCCTCTTGGGCGAACCCATTATGCATAAAACATAATAAATAGCAGCATAATGCTATACATCTCATCATAGGGTCAATTTATCGATAAAACAATTTTAAATTCAGTTCCTTCATTTTCTTTGGTTTCAACCTTTAATTCGCCCCCATGAGCCTGCACAATATCATAGCTTAAACTCAAACCTAAACCCGTTCCTTTACCTGTAGGCTTTGTCGTAAAAAACGGTTGAAATATTTTATCCAAAACGTTTTGAGGGATTCCATTCCCATTGTCCTTAACAGAGACTTCAATGCTATCCTTCATCTTCTTTGTAGTCACCCAAACTGTTGGCTCATAATTTTCAATTCCGGATTTCTTTTTTTGATCCACTACATAAAAAGCATTGGTGATCATATTGAGGATCACCCTGCCAATATCCTGAGGAATCACTTCCAGTTTTGGTAAGTCAGGATCAAATTGACTTTCCATTTTTGCATTAAAAGATTTGTCCTTGGCTCTTAAACCGTGATAGGCCAATCTCAAATACTCATCGGCCAGTGCGTTGATGTCGGTCAATTCCTTTTGACCCGAACTGGTTCGAGAATGCTGGAGCATCCCCTTAACGATCTCCCCAGCTCTTTTTCCATGGTGATTGATCTTTTCCAGGTTTTGTTTTAAATCAACAGCAATCTCCTTGGCAAATTCAAGATTTCCTTCTTCCATCTCCTCATTCATTTCATCAACCAGCTCAGTGCTTACCTCAGAAAAATTATTGACAAAATTCAAAGGGTTTTGAATCTCATGGGCTATGCCAGCGGTAAGTTCACCGAGCGAAGCCATTTTTTCAGATTGCACAAGTTGTGTCTGGGTTTGCTTTAGGTCTACAAGTGTTTTTTCAATTTTTTTGTTCGCCAATTCAAGTTTATTAAAATCCTCATAACGAGAATAGGCGGTAGAAAATGCCTCGGCAAGATTTTGTACCAAATTCAATTCATCTTCACTCAATGGCACTTCGCTCCCCACATATAACATTCCCTGCAAGAATGGTAAAAAATGGAGATGTAAATTGTCTGGTTGGTGATCGGTCATATAACTTTCATTAGAACTAATTGCCCCTCGATTCATTAAAATATTCATTGATGCTATAAAAGCCGAAGCATCCCAATAATCCTTATACATTTCTTTTTTACGCCAATGTGGTAAGAGTTCTGTTAAAGGTTCTGTATTTTCAAAGGGCAGATTAAATGAAGCTATCGCTTTTCCATCAGGCGTAGATAAATGAGTTTGAACTTCTTGCTTTTCTTCATCCATAATAAAAACACCACAACGTATAAAAGGAACATCAAGCGTCGTTAACTCATTCCAAACCAGAGGCGTAATCCGATTTAGATCAGTTCCAGTCCGCATAGAAGCTATTTCTGCCCGAACTCTATCCACAGAAGTACGCTTAATCGCCTCTCTTGCCTGTGTCTCTGCTTTTTGAAGGTCAAGGAAGCGCGTGTAGGTTTGCTGGAAAACTTTAGCAAAGCGCAACAATAATTGCATCATTTCATCTGTGATTGGTAAATGAGAGCTCAGCAACAAATAGCCCTGTGAGAAAAAAGCACAATTTTGAAGTCTCCGACCTTTGAATTTGGATTCATCTAATTCCATCTTTGCGTCTTCTTTTACAAAACGGACCCAATCTTTTAATTCTTTTCCTTTAAGATCAACAATAAATGTTTCTTTCTTTTCTTTCCAGGCCTGATACGTCTTGGCCATACATGTTGGCTCATCAATAGAAAAATCATGGACATGATTTACATTACTACCACTTTGATCTGTAGCCCATAATTCAAATATTCTTTTATTTTCATTAAATATGGCGATACTTATTCGATCAGGAATAACACCCAATAGGTTAAATTGTTCAAATAGCACTTGAGCGGTCAGAGCCAATTGCTCACTTTGATGCATGGCCATGGTACTTGCCCTGACTCTTTCAAGAGCAAGTTCAATTTGTGCTTCTTTCGATTGATTTTCAGCCTTTTGAAGATCCTGGAACCGTGTGTAGGTTTGTTCAAAAACTTTGGTAAAACGCTGAAATACATCATGGACATCAGGAACTTTTTCATACGTAATAAACAATAAAAAGCCTTTGCTGAACTTACAAAGATGATTGATCTGATAGGTGGGTAAGGAAAGTCCTGCATCAACTAAATGCTGGAAGGTTTCTTTCAATTCTGGCAATGATCTCATATAGTCATAGTGCCTTACAAGTGACTTACCTTTTAATTCCTGTATAAAAAATGTTTCCTCACCTTTTAAGAACTTACCCATAGCTTTAAAGGAGGCCTCTTTTGTAAAATAAAGAGGAAAAGGATCTTGTAACTCTCCTTCACTACTCATCCAGCAAACACTTTGCGTTTTATCCTCATTGACAATATTATATCCTGCACTCCATGCATTAATTCCCAGGCCTTGCACCTCCAAAAACAATAAATTGGCAGCGTCTTGCAACTCATCACTAGACTGCATGGCCATAGTTCTGGATCTCACTTTTTCCAATGCTGCTTCTATCTGAGCTTCTTTTGCCTGCGCTTCCGCTTTTTTCAGATCGAGAAAACGATTGTAATTCTGTTCAAAGACTTGGCTAAATCTTTTTAAAATCCCTTTATTTTGATCAGATAATGGTTCAAGACCAGCTGTCTGTATCAGGCCATATTTATTAAAAGAGCCTGAAAGAATAACCCTCTCAGGAGCCTTCATCGCATTTTTTACTTTCCTGGGCAGCTTCTTAAAAAAACCTTCAACGAGAATTTCATCCCACTCGTCTTTGTTCTTTCCCTTTAGATGATATTCCCATTCCGGTATTTGAGCTTTCCATCCTTTTAAATAGCTTTTATAAGCGGGATGGTCGTGATAAAGTACTTGATAGTTATCTGCATGGTCAGGGTCTTCAGAATTCGTCATCCAGGCAGATGCTGATTTATCTTCTTTGCTAAAAATCCATAAAAGACAACGAGTTAATTGCATATCAAGGCTCTGTAATTCTTGAAAAATAGTAATTATAAGATCTCCTAATTCTTTAGACGATTGCATTGTCATTGCGCGATTCCTAACACGTTCAAGCGACAATTCTATTTCAGCCTCTCTTGCCTGTGATTCTGCTTTTCTAAGATCAAGATATCTTCTATAGGTTTGGCCAAAAACATCAGCAAATCGATATAAAACGGCAGATGCTTCTTTTGTCATTGGATTTTCGGTAAATGCAAATATGATTCCTGAGGAGAAAAAGAAACTATTGTGAAACTCTTTTTTGGGTAATTTTTTAAGATTGGCGTTAAATGGATATTCAGGTTCTTTATTTAGCGCCTGATAATACTTCAGAACATCTTTTTCAGTATAGTCATATGAATAACCTATTTCATTATTTTCCCATGCCTTTTTAAGCCCTCTTAACATAGGATGAATGCTCATATTTAGCATTCCTTTTCGCATTTTCACTTCTCCATCATCGGTTGCATTTGCAGACCATGTTTGCATCCCTTCATGCCCTTCAAGAATACCTATTCCGCAGCGGATATTTTTATCAAGACCTAATTTCAACACTTCATCAAAAAAAGTGATTACTGTTTCTTCTACATCAGCACTATTATGCATCGCCATTGTTTTAGATCGAACTCTTTCCAATGCGGCTTCAATCTGCGATTCTCTTGACTGTTTTTCTGCTTTTTGAAGGTCTAGAAAACGTGTATAGGTTTGTTCAAAAACACCAGTAAATCTCTTAAGTATTTGTTCTTCTTCTTTTGCCAAATGATCAGGTGAAAAGGCAAATAACACTCCTTCGGAAAAAGGAAAACTGTTATGTATTATTTTCTTCGGTAGCGAATTCAAATCCGTTTGAAAAAGGTAATCAGTAGACTCATTAAGTGCAGAAAAATATTTTAATACATTTTTACCCTTCAGCTCATATTTAAAATTCAACTCCTTCTGCTTCCATGCTTTTTTTACACCCTTCAACAAAGGATGAATAGACATATCCAAAAAGCCGATACTTAATAAAACTTCCCCAACTGAATTTGACGATGCAGTCCAGAGTTCCATGGGTTTGGTATGATCCAAAATCCCAATTCCGCATCTTACCGATTTCTCAATTCCCAATTTCACCAATTCATCAAACATGGCACCTATTGTGGCACCTACATCCTGACTGTCATGCATTGCCATTGTTTTGGAACGCACCCTTTCTAATGCGGCTTCAATTTGTGATTCCCGCGTTTGGGCTTCTGCCTTTTGAAGATCGAGAAAACGCGTATATGCCCGTTCAAATTCAATGGCAAAACGATGCAGGATATCAGCTTCATCATTTTGAAGGGCTCTTCTGATATTAATTCCAAAACAGCCGTATTTCATATAGGCATCTACAATGTATATCCCTTCAGGAAAATATCGGGCCTTAAGCTTTTTAGCCCCTTTGAGTAATTCCTTCCACTCGGTGAAAAAACCTATCGTTTCTTCAGTTGAAACTTTAGTTATGTGAATAGGTTCCTTACTTGCCCATGCTTTATAGCAGGCTGCCGTATAAGGCTCAGATTTGTCGAGTGGATAAACAACCGATTTACTCTGTGTAGATGTTACATTCTTAGTTGTTTCTGACCAGGTAGCCCAAAACATGTGTTCTTTTTTTTCTTCCTCCGGGAGCCAGACATAAGAAAACTCTGAAGGAATTTTTAAAACAAGTAACTGTTCATGAAAAATTTTGGACAGATCCTTTATTTCATCCGAATGCTGCATCTGCATACTTTGGTTCCTGGTTCTTTCTAATGCAGCTTCAATTTGTGCTTCTCTAGCCTGGGCTTCTGCTTTTTTCAAGTCTAAAAAACGAGCATAGGTTTG
>CAJQNF010000141.1 GCA_905479625.1 uncultured Flavobacteriaceae bacterium
ACAAAGAAAGTAAAAAGATTTTTAAAGGACCATAGAATATTAAAAGGATACTATGATCAATTGATTAGGTCAAAATTATGACAGAATATTAACTATCCGAACTTAATAACCGTGCTTATGGTAAGGATAATCCGTTAAAAATAATCGGGATTTATCGTTTTGGATGGATTGTGAAGAGGGCCCTATAAATACAACAGGAATAGTCAAAACGGTTTTAGCAGTATCCTATGATGCTTTAAACAGGCTTAAATCAGCAGATTTCAATTTTTATGATTAGTCCGGACCGGCTATTTTGTGATTATTAATTATCTTCGAACATTGAAAAAAATGTATGAAAAAGGTATTTGGTCTAAAAGGACGCATACAACACTATGCCTGGGGAGGACAAAATTTTATTCCAAAATTACTGGGAATTGCGGCTAACGGTGGCCCATATGCAGAATATTGGTTGGGAGCCCATGTGAGCGCCCCTGCCATGCTGGCAACTAAAGATGGAGAGGCTCCTCTGGATGCTTTTTTAAATAACAATGCAAAAGTATTTTTAGGAGAAGAGACTTACAAAAATTTTGGAAGGTTACCCTTTCTTTTTAAAGTACTCGATGTTCATCAAATGCTTTCGATTCAAGTGCATCCGAGTAAATTGGAGGCAGAGAAGGGATTTAAGAAGGAAAATGAATTAGGAATTCCCTTGACGGCTCCCAACAGAAATTACAAGGATGACAACCATAAACCTGAAATCATGGTGGCTCTGGGGGAGTTTTGGTTGTTGCACGGATTCCTTCCTAAGGAGGATTTACTTGAAGTGCTTAGAAAAAATATAGAATTTGCAGTTTTGACACCCATATTTTTAAAGGACGGATATAAAGGACTCTATCAATATGTGATGGAATTGTCTTCAGCTGAAAGCGATAAGATACTTAGGCCGCTAATCGATAGCATACTTCCCTTGTATTCAAAAAATAAATTTTCTAAATCATCTCCCGAATATTGGGCAGCAAAAGCAGTGTATGATGCTGATGTTGATGCTCCTTTGGATAAAGGAATTTTTTCAATTTATTTTTTCAATATTCTTAGGGTGAATAAAGGGGAAGCGGTTTTTCAGGATGCAGGGGTACCTCATTCTTATCTGGAAGGGCAGAATATGGAATTGATGGCTAATTCTGACAATGTTTTAAGAGGAGGCCTGACCCCAAAACATATAGATGTGCCTCAATTATTAAAGCATGTTGTTTTTGAGGAAACTAAGCCGGTGATTTTAAAAGGAACTCTGGAAGCGAAAGATATTGAAAGGAAATATAAAAGTCCTGCGCCGGATTTTGAATTGAGCGAATTAACGATTAACCGTGAAAATTCTTATTTGGGGAAATCAAATTCTGTAGAAATTTATATCCTTATAGAAGGAGAGGCGGAGGTTACAGAAAAAGAAACTTCTTTAGTCTTGCAAAAAGGAGCGAGTTTTATGACTGTAGCGGGAGCGGAATATCAAATAGCTACTTCAAGTAATGCTGTTTTATACAAAGCAACTACCCCTGGATAATTATACCTTATTTTGTATAATTGAATTCTAATTTATCCAGGCCTTTTTGGATGTCTTCATTTTGCATAAACAAATTCCAAAAAAGTGCTGTTCTGTGATTTTCGATCATCACGACTGTTGGTCCCTGATCAATGGCTAGATAGGCCTTGGCAACCCAGGTGCTTCCTGGTTTGAAAGCATCATAAAATCCGGCAGGTCCTAAGAGTTTGTCTTTGTGCCCATAAAAATATCGCAGCGCTTTTATAGATTCTTCAGGTGTATATGGCATAGACGAAAGAGCAGCCGTAGGAGAGATGATACCCAGATCATTTCCTGGAGCATGGGCTGAGTAGCCTATACTACCATCAGGGTTTCTTGAATAACTTGCAGTGAGTCCCCAGCAATTATTGCCATAATCTGTGAAATTTTTAGGATTGTCTACGCAGTATTGATAATTTACTTCGCTGTGATTTTTATTCACATCCCAGTAGTTTGCAAACTGATCCTGAAGCCCATTCGGATTCAGTCCTAAATAGGAATAATGCGCCCAAAAAAGAGGACCCCCATAGGTTGCTGCTCCATTGTGTTTTAGAAGTAATGGTATTCCGTAAGTGATTTGATCACTCTTGATTCCTCCTTCATCGCCCCATCCTGAAGTATAGACTTTTTTATTTATGGAATGATCAACAGACGCGGCTGCCATAATGTAAGTGATGAGTACTTCATTGTATCCGGAAAGTTTGAAATTGATCGAAAAATCATTGTTGGGGCTCCAATGCCAATAAAGTGCATCTTCACCTTGTGTATACCAATCCCATTCAACTCCCTTCCATAGCAGATCTGCTTTTAATGCAAGCTCTTTTTCAGTTGCTGAACCATCCTTGAAATACTCTTTGATACAAATTAATCCCTGAGATAGAAATGCTGTTTCTACAAGATCTCCTCCGTCATCTAAATTTCCAAAAGGGATTACTTTACCATTACTTCCATCCATCCAATGTGGCCATGCTCCGTGAAAACGGTCTGCACCTTCTAAAAATGTTACAATTTTATCGAGTCTTTCGACAGCTTGAGATCTTGACACATAATTTCTTTCTATACCTACAAGAATAGACATTAGCCCGAATCCCGTTCCTCCTGTCGTCACTATATTGGCATCAAGTGAAGGATTGTCGGGGTGGAAACGCTCACGTGCAGCACCAGAGTTGACTTCTGCAAAGTCCCAGAAATAACGAAAGGTCTCTCTTTGGGTGAGATCGAGTAATTCTTCATCTGTTAATTCTATTATTGGTGGGTCTGGTATACCGTTGGATGGGTCCGAGGGCTCGTCTCCCCCACATGAAAGAACTGTCCAAAAAATTAGAATACAGATTAATAAAACTCTTGTTGATCTTTTGGCTTTCATTTTTTATGCTGACTTTATCAAAATTTAACGCAAGATATAATAATCAAGAAATTTGAACACTACTTTTTCCAGGAGTTTAAAATTAGAGAAGTTATTTCTGTTATTCTTCTCAAGCCAAGGTTTCTCAAAAGGGATAAGAGCACTTTCCATTATTTTTGTAAATTCACCCGAATTTCAAGGAAATGACCAATCTCAGCAAGAGTCTTGCAAGTGGCATCCATAAGTCAAACTAAAAAAAATGAAAATAACCACTTTTTTAATGGCATTAAGTTTAATGGTAATGGGATGTTCAAAGCCTATTTCTATGCCACAGGATGTTTACCAAAGAAACTATGATGCTGATGTGCAACATTATCTGTTTAATTTATCGCTGAATGACGATACCAATGAGATTATTGGAGAAGCTGAGGTAAGTGTTGAATTTCTGAAAACCATAGATACTTTTAACCTTGACTTGATTGGAAAGAATGGGACCTACGGGATGGAGATCATAGAAGTTTTAGAGAATGGTGAAAAAGCCAAATACACTTATAACAATGATAAAATTAAGATTTCCCCGACGCTCGATTTGGCATTAAATAACACCTATAAAATTAAATATAAGGGAATACCTAAGCGAGGTTTGGTGATTGATACCACCAAGTACGGTCAGCGTTCTTTTTTTGGAGATAACTGGCCCAATTTAGCAAGGCACTGGCTACCCTCCGTTGATCATCCTTATGACAAGGCTTCGATTGAATTTAGAATTACGGCACCTGAGCATTATGAAGTGGTGGCCACAGGGATAAAGAAGGAGGAAAGGAATCTTGGAAATGGATACAAATTGACTAGTTATAGCGAACCAGCAGTCGTTGCGACTAAAGTTGCGACAATAGGCGTGACGAAATTTGCTTTTAAGGACCTTGGCAATGTGGGCGATATTGAAGTGAGCGCTTGGGTTTATCCTGAGAATAGTTTGGAGGGGTTTGAGGATTTTCAGGAAGCCACTAAGATTTTGACTTATTTTATTGACGAGGTAGGACCCTATTCCTATGCAAAACTGGCTAATATGCAGGTGAAAACAGCATGGGGAGGGCTGGAGAATGCAGGAACTATTTCATATAATGAAAAACTGATCACGGGTAAAAGGGAAATTCAAGGTTTAATGGCACATGAGATTGCCCACCAATGGTTTGGAAACTCTGCCAGTGAGAATAGCTGGAACCATGTTTGGCTCAGTGAGGGTTTTGCGACTTATTTTGCGATTTTATACCAGGAGTCCGTTGACGGAAACGAGAAAAGAAAGGCAGAATTAATTCAGGACCGTAAGGAAGTGATTGAGTATTTTCAAAAAAATCCTTCTCCGATCGTTGATTATTCAATAAAGGATCCAATGAAGGTATTGAATCGAAATTCCTATCAAAAAGGAGGCTGGGTACTCAATATGCTAAGACATCGATTGGGAGATGAGGTTTTTTGGAAAGGGATTCAGGTTTATTATAAAACTTATAAAGATGCGAATGCCATGAGTTCTGATTTTCAACGAGTGATGGAGCAGGTGTCAGGGCAGGACCTAAAAGAATTTTTTGATCAGTGGTTATATGAAAAAGGGTATCCGGAATTGGAATGGAGCTGGAAATATAATAAAGGAAAACTGACTATTTCTGTTAAGCAAAAACAAAAACATCATACGTTTAAATTCCCTGTTGAATTTGGGATCGTTAAAGGAGGAGTGAGGAAAATCGAATCTTTTTATGTTGATAAAAAATCAAACTCTTTTATGATCGATATGAATGAGCAACCAGATGATGTGAAAATCGACCCTGAAGTTTGGTTGATGTTCGAAGAGAAATAAAAAAGCCTAAAGCATCTATGCTTTAGGCCTTCATACAATTTGTTTTAGGTTTAGTTAGTCGATCACGGTAACTAGATCTTCTTTACTTTTTCTAACTTTTTTAAGGTTCACTAACCAGTCCTTTTCAGTATCTCTATAACCGATAGGAAGCATTACACAACTTCTCAGTCCTTTTTCTCTTAGACCTAATATCTCGTCCAAAGCATCAGCATCAAATCCTTCTAAAGGTGTAGTGTCAACCCCTTGAAATGCAGCAGCACTGATTGCCTGAGAAAAGGCAATATACGCTTGTTTGGCAGCATGGTTAAAGTTGACTTCTGCATCTTTTTGAGGATAGCTACTCAATAACATTTGTCTGTAATTTTCCCATCCTTCGTTTTTAAAACCACGAACAGTATTTGTCAAATCAAACATCTTGTTTATGCGTTCCGGGGTATACGTATCCCAGGCAGCAAAGACCAATAAATGTGAACAATCAGTGATCACAGATTGATTCCAGGAAATAGGTCTGATTTTTTCTTTTAATTCCTGATTTGTGATTACAATCACTTCAAAAGGTTGCAAACCGCTTGAGGTGGGAGAAAGAGAAATGGCTTCAATAATATTATCTATTTTTTCTTGCTCTACTTTTTCACCATTCATCGCTTTCGCAGCGTATCTCCAATTTAATTTATCTATTAATTCCATATTTTTTATTTTAAAATTTATGTTATTTAGTTTTTTTAATCCTTCAAATATTATGCTTTGGAAGTATGATCGGTTTTGTTGCTCATTGCGCTGATCAATTGACAAAGCGTGTCTTTTAATTGTAGTATATCTTCCATTTGGATTTGATCAGTTAATAATTCTCCAATTAACTTTTCAGGAATAGGGACTGCCCTTTTTTGCAGCTTTTTGCCTTTTGTCGTTAATTGAATGATGACAGATCTTTCGTCTTCAATGCAACGGCTGCGTTGTAAAAGTTCCATTTTCTCCATCCGTTTTAACAAAGGAGAAAGTGTATTGGTATTTAGTAGTAGTTTCTCAGTAATCTGGTTTACCGAAAGGCCATCGTTTTCCCACAAGACCAAAAGCACCAAATATTGTGGATAGGTAAGCCCCAACTCGTCCAGGTAAGGTTTATAGGCTTTGGTGATCAAACGCGAAGCCGAATAAATGGGAAAGCAGATCTGATTGCTTAGTTGCAGTTGCGTGTTATTCATCCTTTTTCAGTTTTAGAGGCTCTCCAGGCTTTCCATGCACCTGATGACCATAAGGCCCAGGCAATAAGAACAGGTTGAAAAAATAAACGTCTCAATCGTGCGCCATCTGAATTTAAAACGCCAAAGGCATCTTTTCCTTCCATATATTGGGCAATGTTACCAGGAAATACTAAAATAAAAAATATAGCCAGAGCCCAGCCAAATCGTACACGCTCCTTTTTCCAAAAAGCGAGTCCAAGTCCTAAGATCATCTCGACTATCCCTGATAATATAACCACAAGGTCTTTGCTTAACGGCACCCAATCAGGAACTTGTGCCTGAAAATCTAAACGATTAAAAGTGAGGTGGCTAAAACCTGCGTAGATCATGAAGATGGCTAATATGATTCTAAAAATATTCTGAATCAGGTTTGTTTTCACTTGATTTTCCATATTATTATATTTTTATCGCACACGTTTATATCGTGCACGATGCAAATATACATCATATATTTGATAACACCGGATTAAATTAATGTTAATAGTAAGAAGATGGTAGATTAGTACGCAATTTCAAGAAGGCTAGCATGAAAAAAATCCACAACTAAATCAAATTTGTTGTGAATTCTCTATTAGATCGCATTTGAGACGAAATTTTAAGACCCATTAAGAAGTCAAAAGTTTCTCGCATCATGAAACATACTATTCTTCCATGACTTGTTTTTTGTTAGTACCAAAAGATTTATTAGGATAGGCTGGTGCTGCAGGCACGGCTCTAGGGTCTTCCTTGACTAATTTTTGCAAATATTCTATAGCTGTATCGAGTTGTAAATCCTGGCCATTGAAAGTAGCATGAGGAAGGTTGTCAACTTCTATATCTGGTACAAAGCCATGACCTTCGATCAACCATTCACCATTTTCTCCATATACGCCCATCATGGGTGCTCTTGCCAGTCCATTGTCGCTTAGTCTGTTACTGCTATTGAGCCAAATCTCGCCACCCCAGGTTCTTGTCCCGATGGTTGTGCCCAATTCGAGCTTTTTAAAACCATCCGCGAAGGCTTCACCATCAGAATAGGTGTTTTCATTGACAAGCACTACAATGTGGCCCCTAAATGCGTAAGGCATGTTCCAATAAGGTTCACCAGATCTTGATTTCCAATACATCCAAGCCTTTCTCAATAGTTTTTCTAAAATAAAACTATCAATATTACCACCAAAATTATAGCGAACATCAACGATAAGTGCAGACTTGTTAAATACAGGATAAAATTCTCGATAAAATTGACTCAAATCACGACTCCCCATTGCTCTTAAATGTAAATAGCCTATCTCATTGTTACCCTTTTTCTCAACCTCGAGCCTCTTTCCATACTCCCAATCACGATAGCGAAGGTTATATTCATTTTCAATGGGCTTTACAATGATATCTCTATATTTTCCTGAGCGTAACAGCGTCATTCTTACCTGCTTCCCTTCTTGATTTCTAATCAATTCTCCAACATCAATCGCTGACAGTGCATCTTTCCCGTTGACTTTGGTAACGATATCACCTTCGCGAACATCTAAATAAGGATCATCGAGTGGAGATTTTTCATCAGGATAATCAGGATCAACTTTATAGATATGATCAATTTTAAAGCCTTTATTTGCTTCATCTCTGCTAAACACGGCACCTAAACTTGCCACCGAAATATTTTTATCATCTTTTCTTAGGTCTCCTCCTCGTACACTGGTATGCAGCGCTGAGAGCTCACCAACGAACCTTCCGATCAAGTCTGATAATTCGTTTCTGGTGGTGATCCTGTCAACTAAAGGCAGGTATTTATCATGCATCGCTTTCCAATCAACACCATGCATATTTTTATCATAAAAATAATCACGCTCCATACGCCATGCATCGGTAAAAATTTGCTTCCAATCTTCTTTTGGATTGATAGCAAATTGCCAACCACTTAAATCAATTTTACTTTCAGAAAGATCACTTATTTCTGAAGTGCCTGCTTCAACCATGTAATAATCTTTCTTCTTTTTAATAAGGATCTTTTCTCCTTTGCCGGCAAGTTCGAACCTGTCGACGTCGCTTGCCATTTTCTCGAGTTTAATATCCTCATTGTCAATTTTTATGAATGACAAATGACTTTTGGCCTTTACACCGGTTTCTTTAGACATGAGATACAGTGCTTTTTCACCAACCTCAAGTCCATCATAATTACCTGGTTTAACAGGGACTTCGATAATTCTTGATTGGATATCAACAAGGTCAATTGAAACTACTATCTTCTCTCTATCATCTTTTTCTTCTTCTTTACCCTTTTTTTTCTTTTTGTCAGTAGAATCTGACTCATCATCTTTTTTATCTTTCTCTTCCAGTTCATCTTTTTCTCTAAATGGAGATCGGGTACCTTTTTTAAGGGCTACATGATACACTTTTTCACTGGCATCAAAATAAGGTTCAGGTTGTCTTGTTCCCCAAGGACTACCCACTAAAGATGTAAAACTTCTATCCGAAAGAAAATAAATGAATTTTCCATCGTGACCCCATTTTGGGTTGATACTATTTGCTCTATCTGTCGTAAGATCAAATGAAGAACCATTCGCTACATTATAAACCTTGATTTGAGCCATTGAGTTTGCTGCGGTTTGGACAAAGGCCAGCCATTTACTATCAGGTGACCATGAAAAATCCCAAATACCTTCTTGGTTTGAAGAGATCTTTTTACTCGCGCCGTTTGAAACATTTAGCACATACATATTGCTCTCTAAATCATCGTAAGCAATCCATTTACCGTCTGGAGAAGGGAGCCCTGCAAAACGTAATAAGTTTCCATCGCTCGTAATATTCTTATGTGTTCCTAATCCGTTTGACGACATTTTTATAAATTCAAACTCACCGGTTTCATCAGATAAGGTGTATATGCTTTTTCCATCATGAGAGAAAACGGCATCTCTGTATCTTACATTTTCTTTTTCCGTAAAAGAAACGAATCTACCTGATTTTACGGGTGCAACAAAAACCCTGCCTCGGGCCGTTATAACAATTTTATCCCCTTCAGGATTGGCATGTACAGAAGTGATATATTGTGCTGGGTTAGGATCCCATTTTTCTCTCAATTGATCAAGATCAGAAGCTAGTTTTATATCGATCTTTGTATCTTGATTGGATGAAATATTAAAATGCCATAAATCAGCCCCTCGTTGATATACAATATTACCATCAGAAAGATTAGCATATCGAACGTCAAATTCAGTATGTTTTGTATGCTGTTTTGCATCTTCACCAGTTTCATTCATAGACCAGATATTCATAGTGCCATCCCGATCTGTAATAAAATAAACCCTTCCTTCGAACCACATGGGGTGATGACTTTCTCCAAGGTGGTCATTGGTTAATTTGACAGCTTCCTCGGTACCTTGGGTAAATTTCCATACCTGTCTGGCAGTACCTCCCTGGTATCTTTTGGTTACATTACGATGATCAGAAGGCCTAACAAAAAACACGGTGTTGCCAGAGCTGTCAAAGCTAGCCTCACTAGCTTGTGCCAAGGGTATTTTTGATTTTTGTTTTGAATCCAAGTCAATCGTTACAAGTTGGTTATCAGGAACTTTAGAATATGCTCTTGTATGATATACCACCTTACCATCAGGTGTCCAGCCATTGGTAACCGAAGCATCGCCTTCATAGGTCCATCTCACAGGTAAGCCGCCTTCAATGGGCATGGTATATACTTCAATGGGCCCTTCATAGCTTGCAGAAAAAGCTATTGTTTTCCCATCAGGAGAGATGGATGGAAAAAGCTCTTCCTCGTGGTGTGTTGTCAGTCTTTGTGCCATGCCTCCAGAAAGAGGCACTTTCCAGATGTCACCTTCCGCTGCAAATACAACAGTGTTTTTATGAACGTCAGGATATCTGTAGTAGCCGTTAAAACCCTGTGCGAATGCTGTAGCATAACACATAATTGACATGAGAAGTAGTAAAAAATGTTTGGAAATATGGTTTAGAGAAATTTTGCTCATAGGGCGTTAGATATGGTTAGTTTTGAATTTATTTTAAGTGCTATCACATTAAATATCAGTGATAGGCAATACAAAATGTATCATAAAAACCTACAATTTAATAAATCTTTGCTTAATTCTGTTCAATTGAATTGTGAAAGGCTGTGCCTTCTAAATCTTATTACAAATTTTCGAATGGGCAGGGATTCTATATTCAGTTTTCATCCATCGGTCCCAGAAAGTAAAATACAAACCAAAGTTCTTTTGGGCATGGCGGTGATGAATATCATGATGGGTAGCTCCTATTACATATTTTCGAAAGCCATTAAAAAATGAATTTCTTGGATAAATCTCAACACCAGCATGATTGATGATGGCTGACAAAGTCATCAGTAAGAGGATGATTAAAATAGCGAACAGATTCAATGGTACTAGCATGAATAAAACTGGCAGTATAATGGCTTGAAAAAAGGACTCAATAGGATGAAAAGAGAAAGAAGTTAGTACGGTGGTATTCACACTTTTGTGATGATCCATATGAAAACGACGTAGCCACTTAAAGTCATGCATCCACTTGTGCATCCAATAATAATAGGTATCGTGCAACATCATGAAAATCATGATACTGATTGGAAAATACCATAGCGGATAGTCAAAAGGGTCGATATAGATTTTAGTATATCCATTTTGCCAAAACATTAAGAGTGCTACCCCAACAATTCCGAAAATAAAAGTACTGTAAATAGAGAGTCGTATTTCTCTTTTAATTTGATTGGTCGAAGGCATCTTTGAAGCTAAAATCCGCTCAGCGTACTTCTTTTTGAAGACAACGCGAAATAACAAATAATAAGAACCGGAAAGCAACGCATAACGGAAAAGAATGATCGTAAATATTAACAGATACAAGAGTAAAAGCGTCTTGAAATCTGTCAAATTAATCGTATGTACAAAGTTCGTATTCATCCGTATAAAGTATAAGTCAATATACTAAACTTTAGGCTTTCTGTGGAGATGGAAAAATATTACGTTTTAAATGCGTCTTGAAGAGTATTTATTTCGCTTTCATAAAAAAGCCCTACCTTGTTAACAATCAGACAATCAATATATTGAAACTACGATCTTTTTTTGCCCCATTTTCTATGCTAAGGTTTTGTTCAGTCAATGCCTCTATGCTACTTTTGCTCATGAGCATTAGTTGTTCAAAATCTCTTCCCAAAGAGGTTGAACTAGCCTATAAGTCCCTACCAGAATACGTTGACTATAATTTTCATATCAAGCCTATTCTCTCAGATCGTTGTTATAACTGTCATGGTCCGGATGCGCAGACAAGGAAAGCAGGACTGAGGCTTGACATCGAGGAAGAGGCGTTTAAAAAATTAGAATCCGGGAACCACGCTTTTGTAAAAGGAAGTATTAACAATAGTGAAGTAATTCAGAGACTGCTCAGTAATGATCCTGATTTGATGATGCCTCCTCCCGAATCAGAACTTACTGTTTCTGATAGGGAAATTGCCTTAATTGCCAAATGGCTCGATCAAGGTTCAAAATGGAAAGAACATTGGTCCTTTCTTCCAATAGAAAAAAAGCAAGTTCCGGATATCAAGAACAATTGGACACGCAACAATGAAATTGACAATTATATTCAGGATAATTTGCTTCAGGTTGGGTTGGAGCCATCGCTTGAAGCAAACAAGGAACATCTGATCAAGAGAGTCACCATGGATCTGACAGGTTTACCTCCTTCCCTGGAAGAAATAGATGAATTCATAAATGATAATTCAGAAAATGCTTATGAAAAGGTTGTCGATCGACTTTTACTAAGCAATGCGCATGCTGAAAGAATGACCCAGGAATGGATGGATGTGGCTCGCTACTCGGACTCTCATGGCATATCATTTGATGGTTATAGAACGTCTTGGCCATATCGTGATTGGCTCATACAAGCTTTTCAACAAAACATGCCTTATGATGAGTTTGTTACGCATCAAATAGCCGGTGATCTGATCGAACAAACAAACGATCAATCTAAGATTGCTACTGCTTTTCTGAGAATGAATCCATTGGAGGCTTCAGGAGGTTCTATCCCAGAGGAATTTAGAATAGAATATGTGAATGAAAGGGCTGGACTAACAGGGACAGCACTCCTTGGACTCACCTTGGAGTGCGCCAAATGTCATGATCATAAATTTGATCCCATTTCTCAAAAAGAATTCTACCAGGTATCTGCTTTTTTCAATACCACTGAAGAATATGGACTCGCCCCGGTAGATGCTGATCGGGCCCCAACCTTAATCGTCCTTAATGATAAGGAAAAATCGAAAATCGATTCGATGATTCAGTCACTGTTAGCAGAAGAAAAATCGATTCAAAAAATTAAAAAAGTAAACCAAGCATCTACTGAATACCAACAGGCGCTTCCTTTAACTCCTGTTACCGGGCAGATCAAACATTATGCGTTCAACACCATAAAGCCCTATAAAAAAGAGATTAAGAAAAAGAAAAAGAAAGAAGACAAGAAAAAGAAAGACAAGGAAAAAAAGGAAGTCAAGAAGGAAAAGAAGGTATTTGTAGAAATGCAGATGCTTGATAATGATAAGGAAGCAGAAGCCAATTTAAAAATAACTTTGACGGATGGTAAATATGGGCAAGCAGCTTATTTTAATGAAGAGTACGACATTGTAACCCTTCGTAAAACTGGTGAGTTTGACCAAGCAGATCCATTTAGCGTTAGTACCTGGATCTCAACAGAAAAAGATAGCGCTGGTTCTTCACAAACCATTATCGGAAATACGGGTACAGTTTTTCAATACCACAGAGGATGGGAACTGGTATTAGATTCCACGAATCATGTTAGGGTGCGTCTGATACACAGGCTCCCAGATGAGTTTATTTCTGTGAGCACATCGCTGCCTATAACAGCCAATCAGTGGCAGCAGATTGGGTTTACTTACGATGGAAGTATGTCTGCCAAGGGGATCTCTCTTTTTGTGAACGGTATAAAAACAGATACGAAAGTACATCATGATCATCTTGAGCGTACGATTGTTCCGATCAACAATGAAATGAAGCGAGATACAATTCCATTGGTTGTGGGAAGAAGCAACCGTTTATGGATGGAAGACCTGGGCTTGTTCCGAGGGGCTATTGATGAAATAAAAATATATGACCGTCAGCTTTCGCAATGGGAAATGGCTAGTTTAGGTGAGGCGACTTTGGATCAAAACTCAACTGAAATCAAACAGGATCATTGGTATTTATATGACAAAAATCTGACAGCAGAAAGAAAAAAACTTCGCGAAACGAGAGTAGAAATAGGAATGGTTTTGGATAGTGCTAATGAAGTGATGGTCATGGAGGAAATGAAAATCCCTCGAAAGACATATATTTTAGAGAAAGGTCTTTACAATCAGCTCGGTGAGGAAGTAGCACCAGGAGGTGTCGATAAGGTGCTTCCTTTTAGTAATGACTTAGCGAAAAATAGATTAGGCTTAGCAGAATGGTTGTTTGACCCCAATAACCCAATTGTTGCCAGAGTTGCCATCAATAGGTATTGGCAAATGATTTTTGGCTTAGGATTGGTGAAAACTGCAGAAGATTTTGGAAGTCAGGGATCCCGTCCAAGTCATCCGGAATTATTAGATTGGTTGGCCAAAGATTTTATCGATCATAACTGGGATACCAGGTATGCTATCAAGCAGATGGTGATGTCTCATACCTATCGTCAAGCGTCTTATTGTCCTGAAGAAATAAGAGAAATGGATCCTGAAAATATTTATTTGGCCAGAAGCCCATCCTATCGATGGCCAGCCGAAATGATTCGCGACAATGCCTTAAAAGCTAGTGGCCTTTTGGCAGAAGAAATAGGAGGGCCAAGCGTAAAACCTTATCAGCCGGATGGACTTTGGAAAGAAGTGTTGATGGCCTCAAGTAAATTGGCAAAATACAAACCTGATACGGGTGATAATCTATACCGTAGAAGTCTTTACACTTTTTCAAGACGCTTTGCGCCAAATCCATTTATGATTAATTTTGACGCCACCCCAAGAGAAATCTGTACCATAAGAAGAAACGTTACCAGTACTCCTTTGCAAGCGCTGACCTTGCTGAATGATCCTCAATTTGTTGAAGCTTCCAGGGTATTATCAGAGAAGGTGCAAAAGGAATATCCTGATAGTGTGTCACAACAGATAGAGCTTGCCTTTAGGCGATCAACGGGTTTGAAACCAAACGAAGATCAAGTTGATATTTTGAATACACATTATCAAGAATCGCTAAAACAATTTATGGATACTCCACAAATGGCAGATTCCATTTTATCTGTAGGTGAGAAGCCTTTTGACCTGACGCTTTCAAAGGAGAAAACAGCGGCAATGACTATTGTCGTGAGTACGATATTTAATTTTGACGAATCTTATATGAAAAGATAATATGCATGATCACCAACATAAACCAATAAGTCGTAAAGATTTTCTTCAAAAGGCCACTTTGGGTCTGGGGGCACTATCATTGTCTTCATTGATCAATCCTTTAAGCGCCTTTGGTTCTCCACTTGGTTCGACGGCGGGACCTCATTTTGCGCCCAAAGCCAAAAGAGTCATTTTTCTAAACATGATCGGCGCACCTTCTCAGTTAGATTTGTTTGATTATAAACCGATTCTGACCAAAATGCATGGAATAGAATTGCCTGATAGTGTGATGGGAGATAGGGTAACGGCTTCTGTAATTGCCCAAGCCACAAAACCTATCGTAAGGCCCTTATACGATTTTAAGCAGAGAGGAGAAAGCGGCATGTGGATGAGCGATCTCATGCCTCATATGGGGCAAATCACAGATGAATTGTGCATGATTAATTCTATGTATACTGAATCTGTGCAACATGAACCCGCTCAGATGTTCACCCATACAGGTTCTGAAATTCCTGGAAGGCCAACCATCGGCTCATGGGTTAGTTATGGATTAGGATCTGCAAATGAAAATCTTCCAAGCTTTATCGCCCTTATGACCAAGGGAAATGAAGGCGGCTCTACTAGATTACTCTCAAGTGGGTTTTTACCCGCAGAATATCAGGGTGTACAATTTAGAAGTGGTAAGGACCCTGTGTTGTTTTTGAATAATCCTCCAGGGGTGACAGGAGAAATACGAAGAGATCAATTGGATCACCTTCAAAAGCTACAAGAACAAAATTATAGTACTTGGGAAGACCCAGCTATCAAAGCTAAAATGTCTCAATATGAGATGGCGTTTCGGATGCAAACATCTGTTCCAGAGGTCATGAATACTGAAGGGGAACCCGATCATATTTATGAATTGTATGGTAAGGATAGCAAGAAGCCAGGAACATTTGCCAGCAATTGTTTATTAGCGAGAAGATTGGCAGAGCGAGGCGTAAGGTTTATTCAGTTGTATCACGGCGATTGGGACCATCATAGTAATTTACCGAAACAAATTCCTAAAAGATGCAAAGAAGTAGATCAGGCTTCGGCGGCTTTAATTATGGATCTGAAGCAACGTGGCCTTCTGGAGGACACCTTAGTTGTTTGGGGTGGAGAATTTGGCAGGACCAGCTTTTCTCAAGGTCAGCTTACTAAGGATAATTTTGGAAGAGACCATCATCCGGATGCCTATACGATGTTAATGGCCGGGGCAGGAGTTAAAAAAGGACTCACCTATGGAGCTACTGATGATTTTGGCTATCATATAACGGAAAATAAAGTACATGTTCATGACCTTAATGCGACGATAATGCATCTCTTGGGGTTAAATCATGAAAAACTGAATTATAAGTATCAGGGGCGTAGATTCCGCCTGACGGATGTTCATGGGAACGTAGTTAAAGATATTCTGAGCTAATGGATTGGGAAATATTTATTGGCCGTTTTCATCCTTTGATGGTTCATTTACCTATTGGTATTTTTATACTGGGTTATATTTTAGAGGTATTGCTGCAGACGGGTTTCCGCAACCTTGTTGAATCCCGAAAAATCATCATTATTACTTATAGTATTGGCCTACTGGCCGGACTGGTCGCTGCCTTAACAGGCTGGTTACTTTCGTTTAGCGATGATTATGGTATTGAAGCCTTACATGACCACAAGCAATTGGGTATTTTAACCTTGGTGGCCATGTTACTAGTCATCATATATCAGATTAAGGCGCCTAACACTAAGGGCAAATTAAAATTATCCGGATCGACTATTGCCATTGTTTTGATCAGTTTAACGGGCCATTTAGGAGGGAACCTTACCCATGGATCAACTTATTTGGTTGAGTACGGCCCTGACATCTTTAAGGATGATTCTCAAGAATCATACATAAGATTGAGTGAGAAGAATCCTGACTCCTTGATGATTTATGCAGATATTATTCAGCCTTTAATTCAGCGTCAATGCCTTGAATGCCATAATTCAGAAGAGAATTATGGAGGGTTAATACTAGAGAACTACAGTGATCTTTTCAAAGAAGCTGATCATGAGATTCCCGTCATAGCAGGAAGCCCTGAAAGAAGTGAATTTCTGAAACGGGTCAGCCTGCCTTTAAATCATGAAAAAATAATGCCTCCTAAAAATGCTGGTTTCGGTTATACGGATGTGCAGATTTTACGGTACTGGATCGAGAATGGCGCTGACAGTCTAGCTTCATTCAACTCTGAAACGATGAACAAGGAGTTGATTGGATTGATACATCGGGATTATGGCTTAGACTATAGCCCTAAACCTTATTACGAAAAAATTAAGGTGGATAGCCTGGAGGAAGGCGTATTAAAACAATTGCAAGATTCCGGCTTTAGGGCAAACTATTTAGGAGAGAATAATTTATTACTTGATATTGATTATAAAAATGACTCCATTGGTGAATACCAAATAAATATCCTCAATAAGGTTTCTAAACAAATCACTTTCTTGAAAATATCAGGGTGCAAGTTGTCAGACAATTTAGTTGAGCAAATGGACGAAATCGAACATCTAAGCAGAATTGATCTGAGTAAAAACGAGCTCACGGCTAAAGTGATTGATTTCTTGATTAAACATCCTCATCTAGAGTCAGCTAATTTGAATGACACCAACATCACCAAAGAATCATTGCAAGAGCTGCTGTCGCAACCTGGACTTAAGAGAGTTTATGTTTTGAATACCAAGGTGTCAGCTGAAGAGATTGAAGACTTACAGAAAACATATTCAGAAGTTGACATTATTTCTCAATTTCAATTTGAAAAAGTAACTGAAGCAAAATCCGTTTTTGCTCAGGAAGAAAACAATAAACAAGAGCAGCAATAGGGCTAGCTGATATCAATTAATGGTAAGGCATGTTTTGTTTCCACAATAGTCCTTAGCGCATATTTTCAATTCCTTTGCATCCTGAGGTGTAGGAAATGTTGCCACCCATAAATTTTCGCCATACCATACCATAGGGATAGGTTCAGATGCTTCATCCAAATGAACGGCTATAACATTCCAATCTTGTGGCATATTTGGGCTTTTATGATCATGAATTCTGGCTTTGACGGTAAGGGTTCCGTTTGCATTTTCTGTAATTTGATGACTTGAAATTATCGGAGGGGCTGTATCCTTGTTTATGTTTTTACCCATAAAAATGCGCTCTTCAATACCCTCTTCTCCTTCCCCTTGACCCATGATGATATCCATTTTCTGGTCATTGTTGATGTCTCCTAAAACCATTGAAAGGGTAAGGGGCGTGGCTTTGCCTTTTAAAACAGGTTGTAAAAGGTTAAATTTTCCTTTTCCATCATTCACCAATAAGCGGTCTTCACCAGTTAAAGAACTGATTAAAAAGTCAGGATCGCCATCTGAATCATAGTCCAGAAAGACAATATTATTATCGTCTTCTCCGATGTTTTCTGAGTCGACCCAAAGCGCGTCGGTAGCATCAATAAATTTTCCCCCGTTTTTATTTAAAAAAATGTGTTCTCTTCTCGAGCCCGAATCTCCTTGAACGATTTCACCATCGTTAACCGTGACCAGATCAAGAAAACCATCCATATCCACATCCATTATTTCCAAATCGTAGTTGTTGGTGTAGGCTGGTAA
>CAJQNF010000142.1 GCA_905479625.1 uncultured Flavobacteriaceae bacterium
CCTTAAACAAACTTGTGGGGAGAGCAGGATTCGAACCTGCGAAGGTTTCCCAACAGAGTTACAGTCTGTCCTCGTTGGCCGCTTGAGTATCTCCCCTCAATTTTACTATTTTTTTCAAAGACCTGAGCCGATGGAGGGACTCGAACCCACGACCTGCTGATTACAAATCAGCTGCTCTAGCCAGCTGAGCTACATCGGCTTTTTCATAAGAATATTTCCAAAAAAAACAAACCAAAAATGAATTGATTTTCTCAGAAATCCACATAAAAAAACAAACCGCTTTTTCTAACGGTTTGCAAATGTAAAAAGTTTTATTAGTACTACAAAACTTTTTGACTATATTTTTAAAATATTTTAGGCCCTCAATTTCTCTTTCCGTTTAACTAATTGTTTTTTAACAGAATCAGCACTAAGACTTACAGCCTCCTCAAAAGTTTTAGACTGTTTTTTACCTACTATATCAGTGCCAGGGAGCATGATTTTTATGTCTACTAATTTATTTTCTTTCTCGCTTGTACTTTGCACCTTGAGGTACACTTCTGCACCGATAATATGATCATGAAATTTCTCTAGATTATTAACTTTCTTTTCGATGTAATTGACTAGATCTTTGCTAATATTGAAATTAACAGACTGAACAGATATTTTCATAAGTTAATAGTTTTTATTGCTCCTTGGATGAGCGCGGTTATACATTACTTTCAAATCCTTCAAATTACTGTGTGTATACACTTGTGTCGAGGCCAAACTGGAATGTCCAAGCAATTCCTTTACGGAATTCAAATCAGCGCCTTCGCTTAACAGGTGGGTCGCAAATGAATGCCTTACGATATGCGGGCTCTTTTTGACCTTTACTGACACCATACTAAAATAGTCATTTATAATTCTATATACTAGTGTAGGATAAATATTTCTTCCTTTTTTTGTCACAAAAAACGAATCACAACTGGTTTCAATATCTCTCCTCAGTAATTTGTATTTTTTTATGGTTTCTACCACTGAATTTAATAACGGGAGTTGTCTTTCTTTATTACGTTTTCCCAACACTTTAACAACACTTTGTGAAATGTCTATCGATGTGTCTTTTAAACCGATCAATTCAGCTCTTCTCATTCCGGTGGTATACAACAATTCAATGATCAATTTGTCCCTTACCAATTCGAAGCCATCTGCATACTGAAAAAAATCAAGAACCTCGTTCATCTCCTTTTCTGAGAATGGCACATTCACCCTCTTCTCAACTTTTAGGGATTGGTGTTTTCGCAAAGGATGCTCTTCAAGCTGCTTTGATTTTAATAGATAATTAAAAAACGATCTCAAAGAACTAACCTTTCTATTGATCGATCTATTTGAAATCTTATTTTCCACTAACGCTACAATCCAACTCCTAATAATGGTATAAGAAACATTGGAGATCTCACTTATCTGAAATTCTTTTTTACAGAACTCCTCAAATGAAATCAAGTCATTCCTATAGGCAGTAATTGTATATGGTGAATAGTTTTTTTCGCAATCCAGATAGGTTATAAAATGAGATATACTCAAAATCGATCTTCAGTTATCAATAATTAATTCAGTTGTCTAAGCTCTACTGAACCTATGTCGCTACTTCCAAAAATACAAAAAAATACCTCATCATCTTACAATTTTAACAAAAAAAGTCCCGCAATAGCGGGACTTTTATTTATCATAAAAAGGCATTAACCTTTCTCTTCTGTAGTTCGGATTGCTTGAACATACTGGGCTTTCTGAATTTGTTTACGTCTTACAACTGAAGGTTTAGTAAACTCCTTTCTTTCACGCAACGTTCTCATTGTCTTCGTTCTATCAAATTTTCTCTTAAAACGCTTTAACGCTCTGTCTATATTTTCACCATCCTTAACCGGAATAATTAACATAGTTGGGCACCTCCTTTCATCTGTACTTTAAGTTTATTTTTTGGGCTGCAAATATACAAAGAATTAATTCTAAAAAAATGTATTATATTTATTTTTTATTCCACCCCCCTCATGAATCAAAAAATTAAGTATTTTTTTATTGGATTTGTTGGCCTATTCTTTGTTGTAGTAGGCTTTTATTTTTGGGCATCCTCACCCAATATTAGTTTCACTCAGTATAATGACACTGGTCGCTATGACCTCACCAACAGTGTGTCGAATGATTCTGTTTACAGTATTATCACCTATAATATTGGTTATTTGAGTGGTATGACAAATAACCTTCCACTTGAAAGGCCAAAATCGCTTTTTGATCAAAATTTGAATACAGTTGTTTCTGAGTTAAAAAAAGCAAATGCTGATATAGTAGCCTTTCAGGAAATAGATTACAACTCAAAAAGATCCTATTATGTGAATCAGCAAAATGAGTTGGGCCAGCTAGGTTATTCATATTATGGACAGAATATCAATTGGGATAAAAAATATGTACCTTTCCCATACTATCCATTTTCCTTGCATTTCGGTAAAGTTATTTCAGGGCAATCCATACTGAGCAAATACCCTATCCTCGAGCAGGAAAGAATCGCACTTCAAAGAAACCCAGGAAATCCGTTTTATTATGACAGTTTTTATATTGACAGACTCGCTCAGGTATGTAAAATCAAAATCAGAGATAAAACTTTAGTCCTGATTAATGTTCATTTAGAAGCATATGACCAGGAAACAAGAAAGAAACAGATGCAACAAGTCAAGAATCTTTATACCAAATATTATCAAAACTTTCCAACCATATTACTGGGAGATTTTAATAGTGATGTGCAGTATGAAGACGCCGCAATCAACCTGCTAATGAATATGTCAGATACGGGTTGTGCTGCCTTCGACCCTTCCAATCCACAAAACACCTTCGATTCTGATTCACCTTCAGAAAGGCTGGATTATATTTTTTATAACGAAAACCACATTCACGAACTGGATGCCAAAATACTGGAGCAATTTAAAGTTGCTTCAGATCACCTACCTTTACTCATGAAATTTAAATTCAAAGACCAACTTTATGGAAACATTAGCAGACAACCGACCTCTTGACGCCAAAGAATGGGCGCTCACAATTTTCATCTCGTCCCTTCCAATTATAGGGATCATCATGTTGCTGGTTTGGGCCTTTAGTGACGGTTCAAATATTCACAAACAGAACTGGGCCAAAGGAACCCTGATTCTTTGGATCATCGGGTTTATAATTGCCTTCGCCTTCTTGTTTCTTTTTGGTGGCATCGCAATTATGTCACAACTCTTTAATTGATCTAATTAAAAAAGCCGAAATGTGACAGCATCACATTTCGGCTTATAGATCATAAATAGCGATACCGCTCAACTGAATGGTATATGCAGAAATTATCATTCAATTATACCTTACCCTCAGCAGACGCAATTAGTCCTTTTTGCCAAAAACACGTTTGAACCAGGATTTTCTTTTTCCCTTTTTGGCTTGCTTCTTGGCTTTTTTTGAAGCCTTTTCAAACGTCATATTTTTATCCCTGAATATGTCATCAAAGAATTTCTCTATATCAGAATCATCTATATGGTCAACGCATGCCAATGCCTCCGAATACCTATCAGAAGTATTCAATCCTCTTAAATACTTGCTTTTTAAAGTACTGTTCTTTTGTGCTTGTTGAAGGGTTTTGGCTATCAGAGGAAGCGCGAGTGCACTACCAGATCCGTCAGAACCCTTTCTGAAATGAACTACAGGATAACTTGCTCCTACCCTGGTGGCTATAACCAGATCATTGTTGTACGCTAAAAACCATGCATCGCCATAATCTTGAGAAGTTCCCGTCTTTCCTGCAAGAGAAGACCTAACCCCATATATATTGCTCATTGAGCGTCCCGTACCTTCCTTAACCGCCTTTTCCAACATAGCCGTTAACAAACCACTGGTAGATTCCTTCAATACGGACTCTTGTAAAACCGCTTTCGGATGTCTGTATAAACTTCGGCCATCTGCCGTTTTTATTTCTTTTATAAAAACAGGGACAATTCTCTTACCCGAATTAGCAAAAGCCGCATATGAAATAGCCATTTCATACAAACTGGCTGTGGTAGTTCCTAAAGCAACAGAAGGCTTATTGTTTAATTCTTGTGAGAAACCTAAAGCCTTCCAGGTACTACTTAACAGGTCAAAATCCTGCTGAAAAAACAAATTTACTGTTGGAATATTCATTGACCTTGATAAAGAGGCGGCCATAGAATACTTACCCCCTAAAGAGTGGTCATAATTCTGAGGTTGCCAATCATCATAATCCTGTAAAACAAGCTTATTATTATCGAGATAATGACATGGCATGGCGCCCTGTTCAAGGGCCGAGGCATATAGAATCGGCTTAAAAGCAGAGGCTGTTTGACGTTGGGCAAAGATCTGATCATAGGGCTGGGTTCGGAAATCAATTCCACCTACCCAGGCTTTTATAAATCCATCATTGGGATCCATAGCAATTAGACCGGCATGAAGCAAGGTCAAATTAAGCACCAAACTATCTCGAATAGAAATGGAATCTGAAGTAAATCCATTCCATGTAAATACCTCTCTCACTTTTTTGACATCCGCAAGATCTTCAAGCTGTAATCTTTTTAACTCCTTTTTTACCAAAACATCAAGCAGCGCTTTGTCGGTTCCCCTGGCGTACTGCCTGTTCAAACGATCTTGCATTTTACCCAAATGAGACTTAAAAGCCCCAAGTGCATATTGTTGTAAATCATAATCAAGCGTAGTTTCAATAATAAGACCACTCTTTTTTAGATCATAAACTGTATCTGATCGCCTGTTTAACGCAGCCAATATTTTAGAAGCTTCTTTTCTGATCTGCACTAAATAATAATTAGCAGGCCCTTCAGATTCCAGGTTGGCATAATCGAGTTTTAAAGGCAGTTTCTGAAGTTGATCTGTTTTATCCTCAGTCAAATATCCATAGGTCTCCATTTGCTCCAAGACTATATTTCTTCTACCTAGAGCATGGTCAGGATACAATCTGGGATTATAATATGTATTGGCTTTCAACATGCCAATCAAGACAGCTGATTCTTCAATTTTTAATTTTTCAACACGTTTATTGAAAAATCGATGCGCAGCTGCTTCAATACCCAAAACGTTTTCACCAAAAGGAACTGTATTCAAATAAAGTGTAAGAATATCTTCTTTAGAATAAATACTCTCCAGGCGATAGGCAAGGATAATCTCTTTGGTCTTATTAACTGGCATGGATAAAAACCCATAATGCTTTCTACCAAACATATTTTTAGCCAGCTGCTGGGTAATAGTACTGCCCCCTCCTGCGCTTTTTTGTTGCAGTATGATGGATTTGACTAAAACTCTTAATAAGCTTCTTGAATCAACACCTTCATGTTCAAAATAGCGCGCATCCTCAGTGGCGACCAAGGCATTCACCAAATCTGCAGGAAGTTGCTTATAGCTTACGTTGGTTCTGTTATCGGCAAAAAACTTTCCTATGAGTTTGCCTTGATCGGAAACCACCAAAGACGCAGTTTCATTTTTAAATTCTTTGAGTTCATTCTCTGAAAATACATGACCAAAAACACCTGAATAAATGCAACCCAGAAATATCCCGAATAAGAGCAATCCCAGCAGAGACAATTTTACAAAAAATACAATCAGTTTTCTTTTCATAACTTATTAGGCAGGTCATTTCAAACTGCACTTAAAATTCAAAAATTTTGTGATAGCAATTAATTTCTCATAACAACAAGTGTCGCAATATAGCCTGTAAGTATATTCCATTCTTTATTGGCCAAAACAATTCCATTCTCATCCAACACTTTAAATTCAGCAGTATTTGGCCCTGAGGAACCTTGATTTAAAGCCTCTATATCGATTCGATTGAATCCTTCCCTTAAACTCACATCTACAGAGTAATAACCTGCTCTTAGTGTGATACTTCTTCTTATAACTTCCTCATTGACATATAACTTAACTCTGTCCCCATCCACATAACTGTGATCTCTACATATGATTCGTATCGATTTAGAACTGGTTTCGAGCTTTCCAAGCTCCAAGGACGTTTGAATTTTTTTGACACTAACATCATTCCCGTTCCAGTATTGAGAGACAAGCACATCCTTCTCCCTTTGGTTCAGATCACTCATACTACGTTTCCTTTTCTGAGGAACTACACTAAGGGTAGGGAATTTATCAGCAATGTCCTTGAGATTTCCAAATAAAGTAATTGTCTCTGCTTTGATTTCTTGGCTATCTGCATTTTGAGGTATAAATTGCTTTTCTTTTGTATTATCGGGCTGGTATTGAAAAGCATCCGTTGTCTCTACATTATTATTATCTATCTGTGATAATAACCCCGTAGAGATGCAAAAAAACAAAAGAGTAATAAGGATTTTTTTCAAAAGCTAATAAATCAATTAACAAAAAATTTGTGGCGGCCAAATTACAAATTAATGACTACCTTTTTATTAAATTTTTATTAAAACTTAGTGGCTTTCTAGTCTTATTATTATTGTTTATTATAGTTACGTTGGATCTTTTTGATGGCATTGTCAATCGACTTGTCAGGCTCGATCACATTGAGTTCTCCCCAGAATTCCGGGTCAGCAAAACCAGATGTTTGATCAGTGAGAATTACATTCTTTCTCATTCGGTCTCTGTTTTTTACAGTAATATTTTGGTCATTGTCCTCCCAGTCAGTAATCGCCATTTCAATGGCCACGTGATAAATGGAATTAAACAATTTCTTATCCCAATTAATCTTAAAACTCAACTCTATTCTACTATAGCTATAATGCCATTTACCATTGATTTGTTTGTAATCGACTATATACTTAGTATCAAGAGGGGTGACGTCAGCATTTTGCGGTTTTTTCTTCACAAAGAATTTTTTAGCCTTATCAAGGTTTTTCAAATTCAAACTAAAAACAGTTTTAACCAATGCAAAACTTTCCGTATCTATATATAATTTCCCCCTATAAAACGGCTCTATAATAGAAGGTCTTTGAACGAAATCGATCACATAGACATTTCTATTGTCCATATTGATCATTTTATCAAAAGTAAATTTATAAACCTCGAACATATCTGGTGAGAAAAACAGGTCCTGATTCCTGATCATGTCCATACTCAAATTGTTATAAGGACCTCCTTGCAATTTGATCACCAAAGTATCAATCTTTTTATAATCAGTACTCTTTCTTGACTTATTTAAGACTACATAATCACCTTGGGTACCTCGTTCTCGCTTGTATACATCCACTACTGCTTCTGATAAAGAAGCGTAGGTTCTTCTTTTTTTAATTGATTCCCGGTAAAAAGCCTTTTCTATTATCGGATCTGAATAGGAATTCAATTTCTTTTTTGAAATCACTTTTTTGAGTACTGAAATTGGGTCAGCTTCAACCAGGTTTACATCTGGAAGTTTTTCAAAAGACTCGTCCATGTTAATCTTCATGACTCCGTCATCAAAAGAGCTCAATGGTATCATTTTATTCTTATAGCCCAGATAGGTGATGGTCACCTTTTCATTTTTCAAAGCCAATGGGACTTTAATTAAAAATACCCCATCCAAATTGGAAATAGTAGAAATATTTGAATTGCTTACAGATACCGAAGCATATTCTAATGCTTTTTTCGTTTTGCCATCAACGATAATTCCTTTATACTCATTAAAGTCTGTGGATTCTTGATCCTGAGCCACTGCAGAAGGCTGAATTAATAAAAAAACAACTATATACATGCAACTGGCTAACAACGCTCCAAGGCCTTGACTTAACTTATTCTTATTCGATTCCATGATCTTATATTTTACAGATAATTTCAACTCTTGAAATTAACTAATATTGACCAATTAGAAAAGAATTTTAACTTAAATATCGTGCATGTACTAAATCACCAAAAGGAATTAACTGATCTTATGAATGATCGGATTGAAAGCCTTTGAAGCAATCAAAACTTTATCTCCAATTTGCAGGTTGGCGGCCTCCTGATCATTGGCAATTACCTTAACTAGATCCTTACCGATCAATACTGTAACGATCACAATAAAATCTTGTTGGACCATGCTGATCACCTCGCCAGTGAACTGAAACTTCGCATTGACCCGGTCATTGGTAAACATATCGGCCGGATTTCCCTGCTTTACTATTTTACCCTGATCCATTTCAATCATAAAATCAGAAAGGCGAATGATCTCCGAGACATCATGACTGATCAAGAGGGTGGTCAAACCAAATTCTCTGTGTACTTCAAGAATATACGATTGAAGCTTTACTCTCATTTCATGATCCAGTGCAGAAAGTGGCTCATCCAAAAGTAAAACCCTTGGCTGACTCACAAGAGCTCTAGCCAGAGCTACTCGCTGTTTTTGACCTCCTGATAAAGTATTGGGTTTCCTATTTTGCAATTGACCCAGGTCAATAATGTCTACCAACTTGTCAACGACAGCTTTAGATTGTCCTTTACCCAAACCGAAACACAGGTTCTCTCTTACCGTCATATTTGGAAAAAGTGCATATTCCTGAAACACAAAGCCAATGTTTCTTTTTTGAGGCGGCAGAAATATATGCTTGGCAGTATCTGTCCAAACATCATTACCTATCCTGATATATCCCTCCTCTGGAGCCATCAATCCGGCCAGTAGCATCAGCAAAGTACTCTTTCCGGCGCCTGACTTTCCGTATACAGTGATTAGCTTGCCTTCTTCGATCTGCATCTTCAGGTCAAGTTTCATTTCTCCTGTAGAGGATTTTAATATTTTTTGAAGCGAAATTTCAATCATCACGACCAAATTTAGTGAAGTATCCTCCATTGATAAGATATACCATCAGAAGAATAACAAAAGTAATTCCAAACAAGATCAGAGAATATGTATTGGCTGCGGCATAATTTAAACTTTCCACTTCGTCATAGATCGCAATGGAAGCTACTCTTGTTTTTCCAGAGAGGTTCCCTCCTATCATCAAAACAACACCGAACTCCCCAATAGTATGTGCGAATGCAAGTATAATCCCGGTGATCATTGATGGCTTCATATTCGGTAATAAAACCCTGATGATAGTGGTTAATTTTGATTTCCCCATCACATAGGAAGCATTTTTAAGGGATGGTGATAAATTGGCAAAACCTGCCTGAATAGGATGTACCATAAAGGGTAAACTATAGATCAAGGACCCTAACACCAAACCTTCAAATGAAAATACGAGTCTGACACCTAACCATTGATCCAGCCAGTCTCCGAAGGCATTTGACGGACTGAAAGCCAGGAGCATATAAAAACCAATCACTGTAGGAGGTAAAACCAATGGCATACTGACAAGGGTTTCAGCAATAGGTTTTATCCTGGATCGGGTGTTCGCCAGCCAATAAGCCAAAGGGATTGAAATGATCAATAACAGTACTGTAGTGATCAAAGCCAGTTTAAAAGTAAGCAAAAGTGGGTTCCAGTCTATCATTTTGACAATATCAATTCATTGGTTTTTACCATTGCTGTTAATTCCATGCCAAGCACGATCTGCAACTGTTTCACAGCATTTGAGGTAATGATCGAAGTGATCGTTCCCATTTCGGTCTCTATGCTGACCTTACTCAATAAAGTATCAGATTCAATATGACTTACCTTCCCTGTCATTTTATTTCTAAGACTAATACCGCTCATATCACCCACACCAAGAATCACTTCTGTTTCTTTAAAAATCACCTTGACTTCATTATCAATGCGCAAATAAGGAGCAGTGTCAGGGGTGTCAATAAGAATAGTTGAAAACACAACCGATCCAACCCTGACTTTTACAATCGAAAGATCCCCGTTGACCTTTATACTATCTATATGTCCTTTTAAAATATTCATATCAATGCTTCATATCATAGCCAAACTTATGCAAAATTTCTTTGCCTTCGGAGGAAAGCATATAATCCCGGAATTGGATAGCTTTGGCTTCAAAAGCTTTTCGGCTTTTTAAAACGACCATACCCTGTGCCATTGGCTTATACAAATCCTTGTCTACCTCCTTCCATACGCCTTTATCTTTCATCCGTGCAGACATAACCACCGATTTAGATGTAAAGCCCAGATCCACAGCTTCAGAAATGATAAACTGATTGGTTTGTGCAATACTTTCGCCATAAACAAGTTTTTTTTGGATTGCTTTTTCTATACCAATTTTTTGAATCACTTCCATGGCAGACGCCCCGTAGGGTGCCGTTTTTGGGTTCCCTATAGCGATATGGCTAACATCTTCAGAAAGTAAATATTCCAAATTTGGTGTAATATCTTCATGTAAGGTCCATAAAATAAGATTGCCGTAAGCATATATTTCGGGCGGGAAGAGAGTCAAATTTCTTTTATATAGTTCCTGAGGATATTTCATATCCGCTGAAAGCAACAAATCAAAAGGCGCTCCTTCGATGATCTGGGCAGTCAGTTTTCCGCTGGAGCTGACAATGATCTCACATTCCACCCCCGATCTTTCAGAAAAATCATATACAAGCTCCTGCATCGCGAATTGCAGGTTTGCCGCCACTGCAATTCTCAATTTATCTTTATGTTCAGTATTGCATGAAAACAATAGGACGATTAAGAAGAAACAAGATGAGAAAAGTATTTTAGGATAAAAATTCGTGCGAAGCATTTACAGCTTTTTATATGTAAAAATACAAGAACTTTTCGATTTCCATGAGATTTCCATCCGTCATAATTATAAAATACAAAGGGATTACTCAGTCTGACGGACCGATTCAATCCCTTTGTTATGTTATCCTATTTTCTTATGCCTTTTCCGGCGATAGGTATTTATACACTATTCCGGCCAAAGCCGCACCAATAATAGGTGCTACCCAAAATAACCATAACTGACCCGTAGCCCAATCCCCAACAAATAGCGCTTGACTCGTACTTCTTGCAGGATTCACTGACGTATTGGTCACAGGAATACTGATCAAATGAATCAAGGTAAGTGCCAGACCAATGGCCAATCCACCGAACCCTTTTGGTGCTTTTGAATGTGTTGCTCCTAAAATTACAATCAGGAACATAAAAGTCATTACGATTTCAGTGACAAGAGCTGCAGTCATGCTGTAGCCTCCTGGAGAATGCTCCCCAAAACCATTGGCTGCAAATCCACTCCCTACAAGATCAAAACCATCTTTTCCTGTCGCTATCAAGTACAAAATACCGGCACCGGCAATACCTCCGAGAACCTGGGCAACGATGTAAGGAACAAGGTCCTTTTTATCAAAACGTCCTCCCAACCACAATCCTACGGATACGGCCGGGTTTAAATGACAACCTGAAATATGACCTATGGAATAAGCCATGGTAAGTACCGTAAGACCAAAAGCCAAAGCAACACCTACAAATCCGATTCCCAATTCCGGAAATCCAGCCGCTAAAACCGCACTTCCACAACCTCCCAGCACAAGCCAAAGTGTGCCAATAAATTCTGCTACTAATTTTTTCATTATTATAAAGTTTAGTTATTAATATCTCCAGAATCAAAATAATATTGATCAAAGAGGCTTAGTTGACGTCTAATTTAAACATTTTTTTTTTAGATAGATTGGCTTGTCTTCCAGTACAAAGTCACCTAGAATAAAAAAATATATTCTATTTTAAATTACCCTTATAAAAAACCTTAATGTAATTGACAATCAATAAAATGCAGCTATTATGCTTTAATTGGTCAATGGTACTTTGTTTATGGTTATTAGCCGAATAACTTTGTCAATGATTCTTTAAATTGTTAATATTACATAGCTAAAAATACGTTCAATCATTTTGTTATTTGAAAGCTACGCGTCCACAAAAGTTTTAAAAAAAGTTTATCCAAATAAATCCAATAAAATGAAATCATTTGACTCAACCAAAAGGCTTATTTCACTAGACATGCTAAGAGGGCTAACTATTGCACTGATGATCGTAGTCAACGATCCAGGCTCATGGGAACACCTCTACTGGCCACTTGCACATGCCAGCTGGCACGGAATCACCATCACAGATTTTGTTTTTCCATTTTTTATTTTCATTGTGGGTGTCTCCATTGTTCTTTCCTCTTCTAAACAATTAGCAGCCGGAGCCGATAAGAAAAAAATGAAAAAAAAGATATGGATACGATCACTAAAAATATTCGGTTTAGGGCTGCTGCTTAATCTATTTCCGGAATTTAACTTTATGGAATTGAGGATACCTGGGGTATTGCAACGAATTGCCATAGTGTATCTCGTATGCGCCCTTATAGGACTCTCCACGAATTGGAAAACTCAGCTTAAAATAGGTATTTCACTATTGGTTGGTTATTGGTTAGCCATGATGCTAATTCCTGTTCCAGGTATTGGAGCGGGTGTCCTGGAACCTGGTAAAAACCTTGCAGCATGGATTGACAGTGTAGTCATACCACTTCGCATGTATCAGGGAACATGGGATCCTGAGGGTCTTCTAAGCACACTTCCTGCAATAGCAACAGGCATTAGTGGTATGTTGGCGGGTCATTTACTTAAAAACGACATGGAGATAGAAAAAAAGTTGAACTATCTCTTCTTTATTGGATTTTCATGCGTACTCATAGGTTACACCTGGGACCTTGTTTTTCCTTTTAACAAAAACCTTTGGAGTAGTTCATTTGTCATGTTTACCTCAGGATGGGCTTTTATGGCATTCGCAGCATGTATATTAATAGTGGATGTTCACGGGTACAAGAAAATGGCACGTTTTGGCATAATTTACGGAAGTAATGCAATTACGATCTATGTATTTGCCGGGATGTTCCCTGTTTTGCTGAATGGTGTTCTTGGAGTAAAGGATTTGTTCTTTAACGGACTTGTTGATATTGGAATGGCGCCTAAAATGGCATCTGCTCTTTGGGCTTTCTTATATATGTTTATTTGCTTTATTCCAGCTTATATTTTATACAAGAAAAAAATCTTTATCAAAGTTTAATATAACATGACTAGTTTATTAACTGATACAATACCCTGGCCCTTTGGTCAGGGTATTTTTTTATGGTGAAATCTACAACCAGATCAGGGTCAATTCTTACTGTAATTTCGCTTATACCCAAAGATTAATTTGCGGTTATTAACAATTCTAAGTACCTGTAAAACAAAATAGTGGTTCATATTTTTTTAAAAATATCCATTGAAAATTATCAATAATTTTGTACCTTAATGAGTTGCATAACTTATTAGTTTTCACTTAAATCCATTCAATATGAACCCATTCACATTTTCCTTAGTCATTCTTGCTGTTTTCCTGCTTGCCGGAATTCGAATCGTTTATGAATACAAAAGAGCTGTTAAATTCAGGTTTGGGAAGTTTGTTTCCCTGCTTCAACCAGGAATCAGATGGATCATCCCTGTTATAGATAGAATTCAGGTTGTTGACATCAGAGTGATCACCATTAACATCCAGAAACAAGAGGTCATGACCAAAGACAACGTACCCTGCAACATTAACGGAGTACTTTTTTTCAAGATAGAAGACGCCACTAAGGCAATACTTGAGGTGGAAGATTTTGAATTTGCGATTTCACAAATGGCTCAGGCTACGCTTCGGGATGTTTGTGGAAAGGTAGAATTAGATACGATTCTTTCAGAAAGAGAAGAAATCGGCAGAAATATTAAAAACATTGTTGAACTGGAAACCGAAATCTGGGGTATTTCCATTCAGGATGTCAAAATCAAAGACATAGAATTACCTGAAAACATGAAACGCTCTATGGCCAATCAGGCAGAGGCGGAACGTTCTAGAAGAGCAAGGATCATACTCGCAGAGGCAGAGCAGCAAGCCGCCGGCAAACTGCTTGAAGCTGGAAAGATCATCGATGAATCTCCATCAGCCATTAAATTAAGGTTATACCAAACCTTATCAAATATAGCAAGTGAGAAAAATTCAACCATTGTATTTCCATTCCCTGAAGAGGCACTGAGCTATAAAAAGTAGGTTTTTTAAGAAAAATAACACGGAAATCCAAAGACATCAATAAACCTTTAAAGCCATAGTCAATTTTGTATCTTGTTGCCAAAATTGAACAAATATGATCCAGACCTATAAAAGAAATCCTAAGTTACATAAACACTATCATACCATTCTAATCGGGTCTGGTATGGGTTGCCTTTCTGCAGCGGCCATTTTAGCCAAAGAGGGTCACAGAGTTCTGGTTTTAGAACAACATTATACTGCCGGTGGCTTTACACATATTTTTAAAAGAAAGGGATATGAATGGGATGTAGGAATCCATTATATTGGAGATATGCAACGCCCAAAAAGCGCCATGAAGAAATTGTTTGATTATGTGACTGACGGCGAGTTAAAATGGGCCGATATGGGAGATGTTTACGACAAAATCTATTTAGGTGATCGCTCATTCGATCTTGTGAAGGGATTGAAAAACTTCAAAAAACAGCTTATTGCTTATTTTCCAGATGAAGAGAAGGCCATCACTGCCTATATTGATCTGGTATTTGCAGCCAACAGAACCGCCGGAAAATTTTATATGAATAAGGCCCTTCCTCCATTTATAAGCAAGTTGTTATATGGATGGATGACAAAACCTTTTTTTAAATATTCCGACCAGACCACGGATGAGGTCATAAGAAAATTGACAAATAATGAAGAACTGATCAGGGTACTGACAGGTCAATACGGAGATTATGGATTACCACCAAAGCAGAGTAGTTTTTTTATGCACACAACGGTGGCGAAACATTATTTTGGTGGTGGGAGCTTTCCCATTGGAGGCTCATCTCAAATTGTAAAAACGATTGATCCAATTATAGAAGCGGCCGGTGGCAGCATAGTTATCAATGCCGAAGTTGATAAAGTATTGATCGAAAACAATACTGCGCAGGGAGTTGTCATGGCAGACGGGAAAACAATTTCAGCATCCAATGTAATCAGCGGTGCGGGTCTGCTGACCACCTATGAAAAATTACTCTCACCTGAAATTGTAAAAAGGCACCACTTAAAAGCACAACTGCAAAAAATAAAACCTTCAGTGGCTCATGCTTGTTTATATCTTGGCCTCGAAGGAAACCCTGATGAGCTTAAATTGCCAAAAACGAATTTCTGGATCTACCCGGAGCATGGTACCCATGATGAATGTGTTGATAAATACCTGGAAAACATTAACGAGGAGTTTCCGGTTGTTTATATTTCATTTCCTTCAGCAAAAGATCCGGATTGGTCGAACAGATATCCGGGAAAAAGTACAATTGATATCATCACTTTATTGCCCTATGATATTTTTACCGAATGGGATGGATCCAAATGGATGAAAAGAGGAAAAGATTATGAAGAGGTAAAAGAAAATATTTCTCAGAGACTATTAGAAGTTTTATATGAAAAGCTACCTCAAGTAAAAGGTAAAATCAAGCATTATGAACTCAGTACTCCTTTGACCACAAAACATTTTATGAATTACAGCAAAGGAGAAATTTATGGACTTGATCATAGCCCAAGTCGCTTCAGGCAAAAATTTCTGGTTCCGAGAACACCCATCAAAAACTTTTATCTTACCGGTCAGGATATCGTCACCGCAGGAGTTGGCGGCGCATTATTCGCCGGGCTCCTAACAGCATCAGCCATGACGGGTAAAAACTTTATGAAAAAAATTGTAGGTTCCTGATCACCTCGCAGGTGAGGTGATCAGTTCCGAGGTGATCGGAGCTGAAGGGCTCACTCGTGAACCCCTCAGCTCTCACCCCCTCACTTCCGAGGGGGTGAGAATTATTACTTCACCCTGCTTTCCAAATCTTTACGTGGAATCTGTAATAATCTTTCTATGGCTTTCCCATTTCTAAAAGATTGCACTCTCAAACTATAATTACCTGCAGGAAGTTCAAAAGGGCCCTCATATTTTTTCCCGAAAGTTACCGGATAAGTATTGTCAATCGTGTAATGCATCTCTATATCTGAGAATGGATTTTTCAATTCACACATCAACTTTCTACCTTCATTGTAAACCCTTACTTCCGGTTCATAAATCGTTTTGGCTACATTGATTCCTTTCTGGTCAAATCTGGTAAAATGAGCATCGGTTCTTTGAAGAAAATCCTCAAAGTTTTTATTTTTCTTAGGACTCCACAAAGACTCTGATATGGCCATCGCTCTTGGATAGGTCATGTAAAATGCAAACGAAATACTTGGGATCTCTTCAGTCCATAGATTCCCTTGTCCACCTAAAATCAGTTCAGGATCTAAAACAAAATCTGGAATTGGTTCAAAACTGTAGGCTTTTTTAAGCGACAAATCAGCATAAATTTTATTCTCCACGCTGTAATCTCCTTGGGTAAAGTCAAGGTATACAAATTCATTTGGCGTCATGACTACCTTATGGCCAAGCCCCACGGCTTCGATTCCGCCTTTCATTCCTCTCCAACTCATAACAGCTGCTCCATCGGCAAGACCCCCTTCAAGAATTTCATCCCATCCTATCATTTTCTTTCCTTTGCTACTGATAATTTTTTCGACACGTTTCACAAAATAACTTTGCAACCCTTTGCCATCTTCAATGCCATTTTTTGCCATAAAGTCTTGCACTTTTGCATCTTCTTCCCAATAACCATGATAGGATTCATCTCCTCCCATGTGTATATATTCTCCTGGAAACAGGTCGGCAATTTCTCCAAAGAGCATATCTAAGAAAGCATAAACAGCAGGGTCAGCAGGATTTAAGGTGTTTTCAATATTCATTTTGAACTTACCATTACCATACCAGTCTACGAATTTTGCACCCGGGTTCACCTGTTTGAACTCTTTATTCACTGAATACTGAGGATAAGCGGCCAGTAAAGCCATACTGTGACCTGGCACATCGATTTCAGGGACAATAGTGATATTTCTTTCTGCAGCGTAGGCTACAACGTCTTTTATTTGTTCTTGTGTATAAAACCCTCCATAGGTGGCTTTCTCACTCTTTTTCGGAGCTGCCCGTTCGGATCCAAATTTACCATGTCGTTCTACTCGCCAAGCGCCTACTTCTGTTAATTTCGGGAAAGTTTTGATCTCGATTCTCCACCCTTGATCATCAGTTAAGTGCCAATGGAAAACATTGAACTTGAATTCAGCCATCTGATCGAGGTAGGCTTTGACCTCATCCACTGTAAAAAAATGACGACTTACATCGAGCATCAAACCACGCCATCCGAATCTGGGAGCGTCTTGAATAATACAACTTGGAATCTTTACTGGGAGTATTTCGCCTTCAGCAGAGACTTCTCTTTTTGCTGGAAACAATTGCTTCAATGTTTGTAGCCCGTTAAAAGTACCTGCAGTTGAATTTGCCATCAAAAGAATTCCATTCGGTTCGATAACCAAATTATATCCTTCCACACCCAAAGTATCTTCCGCTATTTCATTAAGTCCTATTTTGAGTGTTTTAACTCCTGAACTATCAATGGAAGTCATATCTAAGTCAATCCCCATTTTTTTAAACTCAGCGCTAAATAAGTCAAGTTGTTTCTTCAGTTCCTCGCTTTCGGAGAGTTGCTGAAGTTCAAGTCCTTGGCTGATCATCAATTCACCATCAGACACTTCATAGGATCTTGGAGCCGGAATAATTTGATGTTGCGCTTCCACAGAAGAAAAGGTTAAAAGCATCAAAAACAGCAGAATAGGAGTAATTTTTTTCATGTATCGTATTATTGGAAGTTATTATTTTAAGAAAAGGGCAAATTACTTGAATTTAGCAAATTAAACTAGGCTTAAAGGCAAAAAAAATACAGGTCGAATTGATCTTCCTGTATTTTTCCACTTCAATCTAACTTAACCTAATCAACTTATTCTTATTTAATTCATTGTGACGACTTCTGATTCATAGGTGAGTCCGTGTCCAAACTTATATAAAGGATCCTTTGAATCATATGGGACATCCTCTTTCTGATTCTCCACTGCTTCCCATGAGGAAGGTAATTCAAATGGAAGTTTCCCTTCAGGGACCAGTTCACCGAAAAGCAATTGATTTAAGACTTCATCTGACAGTCCAAAATCAGCCAATAAAGCACCGCTAGCTTCTGATATCTCTGTTAAAATAGCAGCTCTATCCAAATTGACAACAACAATCGATGGCTTTTTAGAGATCAAATCGAGAATTTCCATTTTTGTTCAAATCTCTGAATGTATAAGAGTCACTATTCAATTCAGGTGCCTTTGTACCAAGTTTTGCATAGTTGTTTTTTGCCTTACCAGACAATCGGCCATAGCCTATAAATCCTGTAAGAATCAATACTAAGATGAGTACTCCGAGCACGATACCACTTATCTTGAAAATCTTTTTCATTGTTTAATGTGTATT
>CAJQNF010000143.1 GCA_905479625.1 uncultured Flavobacteriaceae bacterium
TGTTTATTCAGAGCGCAATGCCGCCGCTGCGGCTGTGGCATCGCATGAATGCGGCCATGCCGTACAACATGCTAAAAGCTATGCTTGGCTTCAATTGAGGTCCAGATTGGTTCCTGCTGTTGGTATTTCATCAAAGCTTGCTTCTTTTTTATTGATTGCAGGTATTTTTACTGTAGAGGCTTTTCCGCAGTTATTGCTCTTGGGTATTTTATTATTTGCTGCCACCGTTTTGTTTACTATCGTAACCCTGCCCGTTGAATACGATGCAAGCAACAGGGCGCTGGCCTGGCTCGAAGAGAAACAAATGGTGACCAATACTGAACATGATGCTGCTAAAGACGCTCTTAAGTGGGCCGCAAGAACCTATGTAGTAGCTGCACTAAGCTCTATTGCTACATTGCTATACTATGTCAATATTTACAATAGCAGGAGCTAGTATACGAGAAACCGAGGTGATCGGAGCTGAGGGGATCGGAAGTGAGGTGATCGGAAGTGAACCCCTCAGCTCCGATCACCTCGGTATTTAAATCTTCAACTGCCTGTCTATCTGCTGATCTAGTGAAATAAAGGTTTCTGTTCTTGCTACACCTTTGATATTTTGTATCTCGTGGTTCAAAACCTGCATTAAGTGCTCATTATCCCTACAAAGGATCTTTACAAAAATAGCGTAATTCCCTGTGGTATAGTGACTTTCAATAACTTCATCAATTTCTTTAAGGCGTTTCGTGGCTTCTTTGTATTTACTTGAACTGTCAAGAAAAATTCCCACAAAGGCGAGTGTTTTATAACCCAATACCTTCGGGTTGATCACGAATTTTGATCCTGAGATCAGTCCCGAGGCCTCCAGTTTTCTCAATCGCTGATGGATCGCAGCACCCGAGATGCCAACCTCTCTTGCTATGCTCAAAATTGGAGTCCTTGCATCTTCCATGAGCTGGTTGAGGATCAATTTATCTATCCCATCAATTTTAAGGCTGCCTTCTTTCATCAGATCTATTTTAAAATCATAGTTAACTTACAATTTGGAATTAAAAATACTAATTCTGCTTTATATTGATATAAAAGTAAAAAAAAAGATATGAGTACCTCATATCTTTTTCTATTTTACTTATAAATTGTTAGTTTCTAATCTTTCTGAATAACAAAAGTATCCATGAAAGCAGTAGTATAATTACCTTCTAAATAACGAGGGTCCTCCATTAATTGTCTATGAAAAGGAATCGTTGTTTTAATCCCTTCAATTACAAACTCATCGAGTGCCCTTTTCATTTTTGCAATGGCTTGTTCTCTTGTCTGCGCAGTAACAATCAATTTAGCGATCATTGAATCGTAGTTGGGAGGAATCGTATAACCTGCATATACGTGTGTGTCCAACCTTACTCCGTGACCTCCCGGAGCATGAAATATAGTAATAGTTCCCGGTGAAGGTCTGAAATCATGCATTGGATCTTCTGCATTGATCCTACATTCAATAGCATGTTGGGTCGGGTAATAATTGATTCCTATAATGGGTACCCCTGCGGCTACTTTAATTTGCTCACATATCAAATCAAAATTCGCTATCACTTGCTCTGTAATAGGATGTTCTACTTGTATTCTGGTGTTCATCTCCATAAAATAGAAGTTCCTGTGTTTGTCAACCAGGAATTCAATGGTTCCGGCACCTTCATATTTGATAAACTCTGAAGCCAAAACAGCTGCTTCACCCATTTTTTCTCTGAGCTCATCCGTCATAAACGGAGAAGGTGTTTCCTCAGTAAGCTTTTGATGCCTTCTTTGAATAGAACAATCTCTTTCAGACAAATGACATGCGCGACCTCTTGAATCACCAACAATTTGAATTTCAATATGTCTTGGATCTTCTATGAGTTTTTCCATATACATGGAGTCATTTCCGAAGGCTGCTTTAGACTCTTGCCTGGCTGAATCCCATGCCTCTTGAAGATCTTCGGGCTTCCAGATGGCCCTCATTCCTTTACCCCCACCTCCGGCAGTAGCCTTAAGCATCACAGGATAACCAATTTCTTTAGCTGTTTTTTTGGCAACAGCAAGAGAAGGCATAATTCCTTCTGAACCTGGCACGGTAGGAACTCCAGCTTTCTTCATGGTTTCTTTGGCTGAAGCCTTATCTCCCATAAGGTTGATCATTTCTTCAGATGCGCCAATAAATTTTATACCATGTTCTTCACAAATTTTTGAAAAACGGGCATTTTCTGACAAAAAACCATAACCTGGATGGATAGCATCCGCATTCGTTATCTCAGCCGCGGCAATGATATTGGATATTTTTAAGTAGGAATCTGCACTTGATGCTGGCCCAATACAAACCGCTTCATCAGCGAAACGTACATGTAAACTTTCTGCGTCCGCTGTTGAATATACCGCTACTGAACTGATTCCCATCTCCCGACAGGTTCGTATAATACGAAGCGCAATTTCTCCTCGGTTCGCTATTAATATTTTTTTAAACATAATTTCATCAAATTATATTAATACTGAATCAATCAAAAAGGAAATTATTGATCCTAAATGTGATCACTAATTTCTAGGAAGGGTCTATCAGGAATAAAGGCTGATCAAATTCAACTGGTGATGAATCTTCTATAAGTACCTTTACGATTTTACCTGAAACTTCTGATTCTACCTCATTAAATAATTTCATTGCCTCAATAATACAAACCGTATCTCCAGCTTCTATGGTGTCGCCAACTTTAACAAAGACTGGTTTATCTGGAGAAGGTTTTCTATATAAAGTTCCGATAATAGGTGACTTGATCGTGATATATTTTGAATCATCAGCAGCTTCAGTGCCTCCAGTTGTTTCAGATTCACTCGCTACCGTGCTGGGTTGCACGTCTCCTTGCACTTGAACTGGCATTGAAACGGGAGAAGTTTGCTGAAAATAATTAGTTTCATGCCTTTGTGCTCCAGTCTTGATGGTAATTTTGATATCACCCATCTCCAATTTCACTTCATTGGCACCAGACTTGGCGACGAACTTAATCAGATTTTGAATTTCTTTTAATTCCATAATAGTAGGTTTAGAATATATTTATGAATTATAGCACCACTTAAAATAAATGGATCCCCATGAAAATCCTCCGCCAAAGGCAGCGAATATAATATTGTCTCCTTTTTTAAGTTGGCTCTCATAATCAGCCAAAAGCAATGGTAAAGTAGCTGAAGTTGTATTTCCGTAATATTGAATATTCAACATTACCTGTGAAGGATCTAATTTCATCCTCCTTGCGGTTGCCTCAACGATGCGCTTATTGGCCTGATGTGCCGCCAACCATTTAACATCTTCATTCTTGAGGTTATTTTTCTTTAGGATTTTTTCACAAACATCAGCCATGTTAAAAACGGCATTTTTGAATACGGTCTGTCCATCCTGTTTGGCAAAATGCCTTCGGTTTGCAACAGTCTCCTCAGTAGCCGGCATTACAGATCCTCCTGCTGCAACATTTAAAAACTCTCTTCCCGACCCATCGGATCTCATCAATTCATCCTGCAAACCATTACCATCAAGAGTAGGCTCCATCAGTACAGCTCCTGCTCCATCACCAAAAATGATACAGGTGGCCCTGTCTGTATAGTCGATCATGGAAGAATTCTTATCCGCTCCAATAAGCAGTATTTTTTTATACCTGCCAGATTCGATATATCCAGCAGCAACAGATAAGCCATATAAAAAACTGGAACAAGCCGCATCTAAATCAAATGCAAAAGCATTAACAGCACCGATTTCAGAAGCTACATAAGCTCCGGTTGAGGCTGCCTGCATATCCCTTGTCGCTGTGCATAAAATAACCATTTCGATCTCTTTAGGATCAAGATTTGCTTTGGCTATAAGGTTTTCCGCAGATTTAATAGCAAGGTAAGATGTTCCTTTGCCTGGTTCTTTTAATATTCTTCTTTCTTTTATCCCTGTCCTAGAAACTATCCATTCGTCGTTGGTCTCAACCATGGTTTCCAGCTCCTTGTTAGTAAGAACATAATCAGGAACATATTTCCCAACGGCAGTTATCGCAGCAGTAACTCTATTCATGTCTATTTATTTACTGTTTTAAGATAAAAAGTTGATTCATTCATTATTAAAACAGTGCCCAAAAGTAATAAAATTAAATGTGCAATTTCACCAAAAAAAAACATTTTTTGGCCATTTTCAGTTAAAATCAACAAAAAAACCCTCAAAATTGAGGGTTTTTAACATAATAATCAAAAAATTGATTATGCTTTATTTTCTTCTGCGTCAATTAATACCTGACCTCTATAGTAAAGTTTACCTTCATGCCAGTGAGCACGGTGGTATAAATGAGCTTCGCCAGTCGTAGGATCTTTCGCAATTTGAGGAGCTATCGCCTTATAGTGCGTTCTTCTTTTATCTCTTCTTGATTTTGACGTTTTTCTTTTAGGATGTGCCATCTCTACTTATTTTTATCTATTAGTAATTTTTTCAAATCTTCCCATCGGGGATCAATTTCATCTATTTCTTTATGCTTATCAGGACTCAACTCTTCGAGTTTATTTAAAATGTCCGATTTCAACGAGCCATCCGCAATACCTGGATGTGTTTTTTTCAGCGGAACAGCCAAAACGATCATTTCATAAATATATTGAGAAAGATCCAATTGGTGTTCTCCATGAGGCAATATCAAAACTTCCTCATTGTCGTTATTAAACTCTTCTCCGAAATTAACGACGAGATCAAGTGCTCCTTCCATGGGAAGGCCAAAAGGCTCATTCGTCAAATCACAAGCCACAGTGCCTGTGCCTTTATTTTCAAAATGCAATTCCAACAATGTGCTCTTTTTATTAAAATCAAGGGCTACTGTAAAATCTGCATCTATAAATTCATCGAATTTAAATGACTCAAAGAACTGTTTATCAATTTTATATTCAAATTTGTGATTCCCTTCTTTTAAACCAAAAAACGACAACACAAAATCATTTGACAATTTCATCTGAACATAAATTTGAGCGCGCAAAGATAGAAAAAAATTAAGTATTTAAAAACAATTTATTTAGAATATTGTTTTTTCTTTTCTTTCTGAATTTGAAGTTTATCTTCTATCAGGCTTTTATACTCCTCTCTGGCCATAAACAAATTGATAGCCATAAAGATAGCTTCTTTAAAAGAAGAGAACTCAGCCTTCCCTTTCCCGGCAATCTCATAAGCCGTTCCATGATCTGGTGAGGTCCTTATTTTATCAAGTCCGGCAGTAAAATTAACCCCTTTTCCAAAAGCCAGTGTTTTGAATGGTGCCAATCCCTGGTCGTGATACATCGCTAAAACGCCATCAAATTTCTCATGGTTACTATTTCCAAAAAAGCTGTCAGCAGCATAAGGACCATATACCAATTGTCCTTTTTTCTGAAAGGCCTCCAGCGTTGGCCTCACGATCTCATCATCTTCAGTGCCAATGACACCTTGATCTCCGCAGTGAGGATTGAGACCAAGTACCGCAATTTTAGGCCTGGAAATATTAAAATCCTCAACAAGGCTTTTATACATAATAGCCACTTTTTTACTGATCAAATCAGCACTAATCTCCTCGGCTACCTTTTGAATAGGAACATGACCAGTAATCAATCCAACCCTTAAATTACCTGAGCAAAGAATCATCAACGCCTCTCCATCTAACTTACTTTCTAAAAACTCAGTATGACCCTTAAAATTAAAATTCTCCGATTGAATGTTATTCTTATCTATAGGTGCCGTAACCAATACATCAATATCTCCCTTTTTGAGTGCTTCGGTTGCTTTTTCTAAAGAAATCAAGGCATATTTCCCTGATACTTCTGTCGGTTTACCTAATTCAACATCTACCATTTCCTTCCAGACATTCAATAGGTTTAGCTTTTGAGGAACTATTTTATTGACCGCATCAATACCGTGAATGTTCGTAGTTAGATTCAAAGCTTTTTTATGAAAACTCACCACTTTGGACGAAGCAAAAATAACTGGTGTACAAAAGTCTAACATTCTGCTGTCTTCAAATGATTTTAGCACTACCTCAATGCCAATTCCATTTAAATCACCTACCGAAATCCCTACTTTTATTTTATCCTTTTTTTTCATCCAACTATGTAATAATTGTTAATTTTGAAAGGTAATTCAATTTTACCGGACCACAAATTTAATCAATAATTTTAGAACATGTTTACAGGAATAATCGAAGAATTGGGAGAAGTAACCGAATTAGTTCAGGATAAGGATAATTTACATATTACCGTGAAAAGCGCACTTTCAAAAGAACTAAAAATAGACCAAAGTCTGGCGCATAACGGTGTCTGTTTGACTGTTGTTAAATTGGGAGATAATACCCATACGATCACAGCCATAAAAGAAACCATCGATAAATCAAATATTGGTGAACTAAGGATTGGTACTAAAGTAAACTTAGAAAGGGCCATGCAACTGGGAGCGAGACTGGATGGGCATATTGTCCAGGGTCATGTAGATCAAACAGCAGTTTGCACTGAAGTAAAAGAATTAGAAGGTAGTTGGCTCTATACTTTTAGTTACGACAACTCCTACAATAATCTTACGATCGAAAAAGGCTCTATTACGGTAAACGGAGTGAGTCTTACTGTTGTGGATTCTAAAAAGGAAAGTTTTAGTGTAGCGATCATACCTTATACCTATGAAAATACAAATTTTCATCAGTTTAAAGTTAATGACACTATCAATTTGGAATTTGATGTAATAGGTAAATATGTAGCTAGGTTACTTAAAAAGTAATTACTTTTTGGAATTGTCGTGAATCTTTTTCACTGCATACCCTAATCCTAAAGCTAATAAACCAAGAACTCCGCCATCGATTGGCAAAGGATCCGGTTTTGGAGTAGGAGGTGCTTGACCCAAAGCAACAGTTGTAATCAGAATAAAAGCAACGAAAAAAATTGCTTTAAAGTATTTATTTGCCATAGACATTTACTCTTTATTAGATTTTTATAACGAAATTAAACCTAATTTGTTGCAAATATAGGAAAACGATTAAAAAATATCTCCACAAGTCTT
>CAJQNF010000144.1 GCA_905479625.1 uncultured Flavobacteriaceae bacterium
GTTGAGATTTGGAAAAGGCAGGAGGATGGTTCCTGGAAAAATGTAGTTGATATATTTAATGAAGATCCTACTTTGACTTCCATTAAATAATAACGGATAAATAAGTTCGGTCTTGTACTGACATTTATCATAGTAATTTTATGATCAGGTAGTTACCTTTAAGGATTAACTTCTACCCAAATGCTTCACTTCTTTCGTAAAATCCGCCATGACCTCATAGCCAATAGTCAATTCTTTAAGTATCTGAAATACGCTATAGGTGAGATCATCCTGGTAGTGTTGGGGATACTCATTGCCTTATATATCAATAACCAGAACGAACAAAGAAAAGAACGGATGAGATTCGATCAGGTATTGGCGGAAGTTGAGAAGGAGTTGGAAACAAACATTTCTGAAGCCAGAACTTATATTTATAATTCTGCAATTTCTGATTCACTATTTCTCAAAGTTTTAATTGACACACTCGATATTGATGATTATCAAGGCGAACAAGGATTTATACTTCGAACACTGGCTTATACGATTGATTTCGTCACACTAAAGGACGATTCCTTCAAAAAACTCAATCAATCCAATAATTTGACACTTGAGCAAGAACAATTATTCGGTGAATTAAATGATCTCAATAATTCAACAGCAAAAATCGAGGAATTTACAAACTATTTGATTGAAGGACACAAAAAGAATTTGACAACTATTAAGAAATACGACTGGTTCAGGAACATGGTCTTTTCAGTAGATGATAAAACAGTCAATGACTACTATTTGAATGATCCTGAACATTTCAATTCTACAACAGAGTATTTTATTTTAAAATCTGACAATAGCAAATATTTAATAAATTATTATAGAAAGGCTGTTTCGGTTTATGAGAAAATTTATAATTATTTAGATGGTCTTGGAATCAGGCATTCAGATTCCCTATTATTTCAAATTGATCATCAACATTATAAGCATTACATCGGAAGATATGATTCAAAATGGTGTTTAAAAAATTGGTATGTACATGATGACTCGATATCTATAAGTATGGAAGAAGGTAAATTGATGTATACTGGATACAGATCAGATAGAACTGATTCTAGAAAAGAGATTATCCCAATTAATAAGTATCATTTTATGACTTTAGGCGGGTTTTATCATTTGGCATTAGATGATTCTGGCGAGGTCGAAGGTATCAGGTTTAGTGCTGGTCCAAGTTTTATTCTAACGATGGAAAAAATCCACTAATCATTCTCTCTCCTCCAAAGATGGCTATTATCCAGCTCCCATACATTAGCACCTAACACTCGAAGTGATTTAACTAGATTCCTTATATTTAGATTTCAAACCTACTATATGATCCCCTTCTTTATAAAAATCAGTAAAAAAATGGCATGAAACATATTCTCGTCTTACAAATGCGACCAGAAAATGAAACTTGTGAAAGCGAGTTTGAAGCCATTTTAAAAGTAGGTAAAATAGATCGAGAACGTGTTGATCGAATTCGAGTTGAACAACTTGAAAAGTATGAAATTGATATCAATAACTATTGCGCTATCATCGCAGGAGGCAGTCCATTTGATGTTACCTGTCCTGTCGATAAAAAGAGTGAAATACAAAAACATATTGAATCTTTTTTTAATCAATTATTTGATCAGATCATTGCTATTGATTTTCCATTTCTTGGTATATGTTCAGGGAATGGGCTCTTGGGAAACTACTATGGTACCACAATTTCGAGAAAATTTTCTGAACCAATAGGTAGCACAATGATTACGGTAACAGAAGACGGAGAAAAAGATGCTTTGCTAATAGGATTACCAAAACAGTTTCTTGCATTTGTAGGACATAAAGAGGCGTGCAATAATGTCCCTAAAGGCGCATTGCTTCTCGTCTCTTCTCAGACTTGTCCGGTTCAAATGTTTCGCATTAAAAAAAACATTTATGCCACACAATTTCATCCGGAAGCTGATAGCGATGAATTTATACTAAGAATAAATACCTATAAAAATTTCGGCTATTTTCCACCTGAACAGGCGGGTGAATTGATTTTAGCAGTTCAAAACATCGAAACTCCAATTCCTAAAGAAATTTTAAGAAGATTTGTTGATAGGTACTTGCCTGCCTGATTTGTTATCTGACACTTTTCGCCTTGGACAACACTCTTTTCAAGTAATTTTTATTTACATGTTCATCAAATATGTAGCGCTGGGTTCAAATTTTTCTGACGACATTTCAACAAAGAAATTCTTAACCCCACCGATCTTAGCGGCTTCAAAAAAGTCTTCCCAGTCAACATCACCTTCCCCGATGGGTACTTGAGCGTTTTTTTCTTTTGACCAATCTGCAAGGTGGGCTGAAATAAAGCGGCCAGGATATTTACGAAAATAATCGGCGGCTTTGTATCCAATATCTGCAACTGCTACCTGGAATTGCATTTTCACCAAATCAGGATCGAGAACTTTTAGCATTTCATCATAAATCAATTCATCACCTCTTTTTTCAAATTCCATATGATGATTATGGAAAGCCATTTGAATTCCTTCGGACTTTACTTTTTCAGCAATTTTATTCAACTCCTCGCATGATTTCCGGTAATCATCTACCGAGGCATCTTTGGGTAACCAAAATGCTGCCAAGGGCATTTGTTTGATTCCCATTTGGTGAGTCCATTCAATAGTTTTTCCATATCCATCACGTAATTCGCTCAGGTTATAATGCGAACTAGTACATTGTAATCCCTGATCTTCTATCATTTTTTTAAGCTCTGTTCCACTATATTTATTGAACTTGTCAAAAGTACCTGTATAACCAAGCGGAGAACACATTTCCACTTCTTTATAACCCAATTTAGCCATCTTTTTTAATGTTCCGGCAAAGTCTTCAAAGAGTTGTTCTCGAAGGGTCCAAACTTGAAATCCAATCGATTTTGGAGCATTAGAAAAGCTTCCTAATACAAAGGGCAACTGGCTGATTAGCGCAGCTGAACCAAGCCCAATGCCTGTTGATCTTATAAAGTTTCTTCTTGATGCCATATCTGTTGATTTTTCAGTATTCTATAAATATTTATTACCGTATTTAAGCTGTATTTTTTAGATCAAACTTCATCAAGACTCCAACCTTTTCGATACATTCTATCAAGGTATTGGTTGGCTTTTTGATCATTTTTAATTTTCATTGTAGCACCATCGTAAAGTAATGTCTTTTGTGACCGCAGTGCTGCCGCGTATAAATTAACCGCTTCTGTAATTGGCCATGCCTGACGGAAACCACCTTCTATTTGTTTACCGGCTTTTATTCCTTCAATAAAACGTTGTATCCCAGGCATCTTAACCGAACCTGCAGCAGCAGAAACTTCTTTACTGTTTTGAACACCTTTTGCAAGTAAATAAGGATCTTTTGCGAGAAAACCTCTAGTCATTATAATCCCCTTAGTACCTTTAAACATGATTCCTTCTGACGGAAAATCGATTCCCTGATCGTAAAACTCCTTCGGTACTGGTGGTCGCATACCACCATCGTACCACACCAAATCTATTGCCGGGCGATTTTCAACTGCCGGATATTTAAAACGCATGGAACTAGCAAATGGAAAGCTAAAATCATTTTTAATCTTGTAAGCAGTGCCTTTTTCACTGATACCACATACATGATTAAAATTCGGTTCAATAATGGTTGGACTGCCTAGTTTTAAATGCTCAAATACAGTCCATAAACTATAATGCCCCATATCGGCCATAGAGCCACCTCCAAAGTCATACCAGCCCCTAAATGTCATATTTGTATAATGAGGATGATATGGTCTGCTGGCCTCAGGTCCGAGCCATACATCCCAATCGAAACCATCCGGAACCTTTGGCGCATCAGTGGGTAACTTAGCATACTGGGGCCAAACCGGACGGAAGGACCAATTATGTACTTCCTGTAATTCTCCAATAGCTCCATTGTTTATCCACTCCATTACTTTGGGCATGCCAGAACCATTCGAATCCCATGGTTGCAGATGTGTTGTTGCATTTGATTTATGGGCCATATCAAAGACCTTCTTACCCTCTATTAATCGGTTCGATAATGGTTTATGTACAGAAACAGCAATATTGCGTTTTAAGGCTGCTGCACAAATGATTCCATGAAGGTGATCAGGCGTCATTACCTGAATCGCATCAAGGTCTTTTTCTTTCTCAAACAACTCACGAAAATCGGTGTAGGCATTACATTTATAATTTTTTCCCGTTTTGGCATAATAGGCATCTGTGATTTCTTTCCCATTGTCCAGACCTCCCGGAATTGTATTGTTACCCCCAGTGGTCCAATTTGGATTACCTATTAATTTACGCATCTGATCTCTAAGTCCGGTTGGGCTCCAGTCATAGTAATCAATAGCTTTTCTTTGAGGATCACAAACAGCTGTAATCTGCACATCATCTAATTGAATTATATCAGGTAACTGACGCAGTCCTTGGGTCCCTAAACCAATATAAGCCACATTTATTTTATCACTTGGAGCGACATGTTTTCCACCTAAAACAGTTGATGGAACAATAGTCAGCCCAATAGCTGCTGAACCTACTTCTCCGATAAACTTTCTTCGGCCGATTGAATCTTTAGAGCTGTTTTCAGTAAATTGTTTAGATGATTCTGCTTTAATTGAGTTAGGATGTTTTTTCATAATATTGGTGTCCGGTTAATTTTTAAATGAACTTTGATGCCTCGTTTTTTAAACTTCAAGAGCATTGTGTCATACAAGTTATGACATTGCTTCAAAACCCCCAAATAATTCAAATCATCAAGTTCTATCTCGTGGTATAAACTAGTCTGCAAAGAACAAAAATCGATAAAAATAACCTCTCTTATTTATTGAAATTAACCCAATCTGTCATTACATTTGTTATATTATTAAACTTCAGAATTATGAAGGGTCAAATTAATGATGTCATATCCATTTTTGTTGTTTCGGGTGGTAAAGGTGTAACTGGTCATACCATAGTTCAAACCTTAATTATTCAGTATCCAGAAAACAAATTAAACGTTAAAATAATTCCTGACGTACGCACAGAAGAAAAGATACTCCAAGTTATCAAGAGGGTAAAAAAAGTCAATGGCATACTTACGCATACCATGGTAAATTCGGGCATACGTGCCTTCCTGATAGAGGAGTGTAAAAAGCAACAGGTAAAACAGGCAGACCTTATGGGAGGTCTTGCAAATATTATAGAAAATGATTTTGGATTGGAATCTGTGAATACTCCTGGGCTTTATCATAAAATTAATGCCCAGTATTACAAAAGAATTGAAGCTATGGAATATACACTCCATCATGATGACGGGCTTAATGCTCAGAATCTGAGTAAAGCCGATATCGTTGTTACAGGAGTTTCTAGATGTGGTAAAACACCATTAAGCGTATATATGTCGATGTTTGGATGGAAGGTCGCCAATGTGCCATTAATTAAAGATATCGATCCTCCAAAAGAGCTATTTGAAATTGATAAGAATCGGGTTTTTGGATTGAATATTAATTTGAATCACTTGGTGATCCAACGGCAAAAACGATGGAAAGGAATTAGCAATTTATCAAATATGAATTATGTTGATTCAAAAATGGTTGGTCAAGAACTTCAGTATGCGAAATTTCTATTTAAAAGAGGAGAGTTTACACAAATTAATATTTCTAATAAAGCTATAGAATCTACTGCAAATGAAATAATTGGACTGATTATTGACAGGTTTGGTCAAGAAAATCAATTCAATGAAAATCACTAGTCGCCATTCATATAAGTAAACATTTTAAAAGGTGAAACTTGAAAATTACTCTTTTAGTCAACATGGCTTTGTGTTATTGAACTTCAAGAAATGAATGATGCCAGAAAAATGACCAAGTAAGGTTCTGTGACTTGCTACAAATTCAAACGGCCTCTTAGCCCCCATACAAAAATAGAAGATTGATCAGGGTTCAATGCGGGATTGATGAGATATTGGAAATCGGGTGTAATAGCAAAATGCGGAGACATTTGTAGTCTGTAGAATACTTCCATTGTGACCTGATCTTTTAATCCAGAAGTGAAGGTCGTTTTATTCGGTTCACCCCATCCAATGGCAGCTCCTAAAAGATTTCCACCACTTTTAGGCTGATATCCAATTCCGGCCGTAATTGATTTTTGTAAAAGCGTTCCTCCATCTTTTGCAAAACCTCCTCTTAAAAATGGGCTCAAAGAATTTGAAAAAGTGTGAGTTGCAGAAAAAGACAATCCCCAACCAGGCAGAGAAGCAGTAACCTCGCTTCCATCTGAATGCCAATATGTAACATGAATATTATCCATATAAAACCTTTCCTTTGAAGTAACATATCCTATCTCTATACTTTTGAAATAATCATTGTTAGAAAAAAAAGTTTCGAAAGATTTAAATGGATCAGTAGGATCAGATCCTGCATCACTCAAACTACCAATCACAAATATATTTTCCGAAATATATGCCCCTATACCTATCCCAAGTGCGGCATCATTGGGAATATAAACGCTTTGTGATCCGGTACTGAAATGAAAATTCATAAATCCAGTCCAAGGACTCGCCAGAGCATACACATCAACATAATCAGTTGCATCTAACAATCCGGCAACAATAGAGATCCTACCTTGTTTAAATCTTTGCCTCCAATAAAAATTGGTCATCCTGAAACCATCATCATTGAAAGCCGGCACTTCCATCCCTACATACCCTAATTCAAATCCAAAGAATTTTGGAACGACTTCTGTGTATTTATGTCTGTGCTCAATTTTATATATAAAGGCTCCACTGTTTTTCTTTCCTCTATTTACTAATTCCCATGATCCATATAATCTAACCATTCCACTGCTTGAGCTATTATCCCCTGGGCTTTGATTGGCACCGAAATAAACCGCAGAATAATCAAAGCCAAAATCAAAGCCTGATCTTTCTTTTAAATTTTGCTTAAAATCAAAATAAGGTTTTAAAAAACTAAATTCGAATACAGATTCTTTCTGCTCCTGATCTTGTGCCCTCAAGGTTTCTACTTGATCAGGTCCTCCAAATCCGGAATCAAGGGAGTCTCGTTTTTGCTGATTTTGGGCATAGGAATTTCCGATAAAAACCACCATAAAAATAAATAGACAAAATTTCTTAAAATTAGATTCCATTTAAGACTAATTCATAAGTTTCTCCAGTTTTTCAAGCGCTGGACCAACGGCTTTTTTATAATTGTTGTTTGCCATATCCGCATCTTTCACAACTTCTTGATAAACCGCTTCCATACTCTTTGCTGCCGGGCCTTCAGAGTGATCCAAAATTCCGCTAATAAATGACATTTTAAACAAAATAGTTGCTGGTAAATTGATTACCTCTGCTAAAGTTCTTCCTGTGGAAACAAAAGTTCCTTCGTAGTCATCGATTATACTAGTTACAATAGATGCCTGTTTTTCAGCTTTTTTTATTTTTGAATCTGAAACTCCGCTCGACTTATAAGCTTCCATTTTTTTTGCCACATCCTCTTTAACGGCCAAAGCATTAACAACCTCTTTTGTCCATTCTTCTGAACTATTATAGAGTTGCATCCAAAAGTCAAACTTACCTTCAGCCTGTTTCTGAGAATAGTTCTCCTTAGGATTCATGAAGATCATAAAATCCTGCGATTCTGATACACCATCAACAGTGAGTTTGGCAGTATACTTTCCAGGAGGTACGATTGGTGATATGGCTGTTGCCGGCCGTTTTGGAACTGCGGTGACCCGATTTATTCGCATATCCCAAACAAACTTGTTTAAGCCATCATTTAACTGATTTCCTGAACCCGATTTCAAAGTCATCATGTCTTTGGTGTAATTTCTAAGCGCTTTACCGTTTTTATCGAGAATAGTCAAACTGATCTCAGATGGTTCTGACGATAATTTAAAGTAAATAACAACACCTAAAGACTTTGGATCTCCAGCATCAATAAACTTTCTTTTACGCTCTCCATTAACGGGTGTAAAGCCCTCTTCATAGTAAGTTAGGCCCGGTCGCATATTTTGAACAAAATAATTCTTTTTATGTCCAGGATCTCCCCCTGGCAAATAATCCATCCACCAGTTGTAACCAAAACGAGTATGATCCGCAATCGCATACAGATGGGCAGGTTTAGCATCAATTGCAGCGCTTTGGACTCTAAGCGGTGTAATATCATCCATAATCCAGAAGCCTCTACCATTGGTAGCAATCACCAAATCATTACCCTTAACTTCAATATCCACCACAGGGACCGCCGGCATATTCATACGCAAGGGCTCCCAGGTCTCGCCATCATTCATAGAAAAATATGTACCTGTTTCGGTTCCTGCAAAAAGTAAGCCTTTTACAACCTTATCTTCTCTAATTGTTCTGGTAATTTGATCTTGAGGAAACTTAGCTGACATATTCACCCATGTTTTTCCATAATCAGATGTTTTAAACAGGTAGGGTTTATAATCATTGTAGACATTGAAATTCGAAATCGCCACATAGGCTGTTGCTTCGTCATGCGGAGATGGCTCAATTTCATATATCTGAGAGTACTCAGGGAGACCTTTGTCTATAATTGAAACGTCTTCCCATTTACCTCCACCATTTTGGGTTATAGATATTTTCCCATCATCAGATCCAGTCCAGATCAACCCTTCTTTTAAAGGAGATTCATCCATTCTTTTTATGGTACTATAGACTTCCTGACCAAAGTATTCAGAAAGCCATGGGGTTCCTGTAATCTTTTGTCGATCCTTTAAGTCATTGGTCAGATCACCACTGATCACTTCCCAGTTCAGACCCTCATCAGTGGTCTTAAAAACTACATTCCCACCCAAATAGATCACCTTTGGGTTATGCGGTGAAACAAAATAGGCCAGATCCCAGTTAAAACGATATTTCAGATCAGATGCATTTAAGCCAAACAAGGGTTCGGGCCAAACCGATCTGACCTCATTTTGCCCGGTGGCTATATTATTCACGGTAAATGGAGCACCACTTCCCATAGGTGCGCCACCCGAAATATTATATACAATGTTTAGGTCATCCGGATTAGGAATGACACTGCTGATCTCTCCGTTACCGATGATCGTGGTTTCATAACCTGAAATACCACCCCATCGAGAGGCACTCGGAATTTTATAGGCAAGTATATCTTGTCCGCTTCCGTAGACATTATAAGGAAAATCGTTGTCTGTATTTACTCTGTAAAACTGTGAATTCCTTTGTGTGTATTGACCAGACCAGGTGAGTCCCCTGGTCATACTTACCTGGCAGCCTCCATCATTGGTGGCAATCAACCTGTTCGGATCTTTGGGACAGATCCATATATCGTGAAAATCATCTTTTATTCCTGGGTCCAAAATCCAAGTTTTACCACCATCTTTGCTCATAAAGTTTCTGTTATTCGGACTCCAAAGCTCATTGGCATCATGAGGGCTTGCATAGATGTGACTGTAGTAAAATGGTCGACCGATTATTTGAAAGTTATCAGAAACAAATTCCCAGTTTTCTCCTAAATCTGTTGAAGCATAAAGTCCTGATTTGGTTTCGGAGTCAATTAATGCATAAACTTTCTTAGCATTGGCAGCAGACATCGTCATACCAGCTCTACCACGCCCCCCTTCTGGCAATCCTTTGGCATAGGTAATTTCAGTCCAAGTATCGCCTCCATCAACAGATTTATACATCCCTGAATCAGGCCCTCCCGTTTTTGGGCCCCATGCTTTGCGCTCGAACTCCCACATCACAGCAAAAAGTTCATCCGGGTTTGAGGGATTCATCACCAGATCAATCGCACCAGCCTTTTCACTTTTAAATAATACTTGCTCCCAGGTTTTTCCACCATCTTTGGTTCTATAAACCCCTCTTTCCGGATTCGGCCCAAAAGCATGTCCAAACACTGAAACAAAAACAATATCCGGATTAGTCGGGTGAACACGCACCTGCGAAATATGATGGGATTCCTTTAAGCCAACATTGGTCCAGTTTTCACCACCATCTATAGATTTATACACCCCATCTCCCCAGCTTACATTGTTACGCATTTGAGGCTCTCCCAATCCGACATACATAATATCCGGGTTCGATTCT
>CAJQNF010000145.1 GCA_905479625.1 uncultured Flavobacteriaceae bacterium
TCCCATTCACGCATTCAATCATTCATGCATTCATGCATTATTATTGTAGCATTGAAGCATTGTAGCATTGTAGCATTGTAGCATTGTAAATATCGAATTTTGAACAAGGAATATCGAATGTCGAAGTGTCATTTTGATTGATGATTGGAGATTGAAGATTGTTGATTTCTGAAGTAATTTCCCATTCACGCATTCAATCATTCATGCATTCATGCATTATTATTGTAGCATTGAAGCATTGTAGCATTGTAGCATTGTAGCATTGTAGCATTGTAAATATCGAATTTTGAACAAGGAATATCGAATGTAGAAGTGTCATTTTGATTGATGATTGGAGATCGGAGATTGTTGATTGTTGATTGTTGAAAATTCAATAATTCATGCATTCACGCATTCATGCATTATTATTGAAGCATTGAAGCATTGTAGCATTGTAGCATTGTAGCATTGACTAATAACAATCCACATCCACAATGACCTGTACAGGCCTAAAGTCAGCAATAGCCATAAATGAATCTTTGATTCTTTGGATCTGATCTTTTGATTGTTTCAAAGAAATATTAGCCGGAAGTTTGATAAGAATTGATTTGATATACTTATTTCTGATTCTTCCTATAGACGGACTAGTTGGCCCGAGCACCTGATCTCCAAAACTGTTTACCAAGGATTTTCCCATCCAATTGGCAGCTGTATCTACTTTGATAAAATCTTTGTGCTTTAATACGATCCGAACTAATCGTACCAAAGGAGGATAACTGAATTGATGGCGCTCATTCATTTGATCCTGGTACATGGCCTCATAGTCATGAATAGTTACTTGTTGCAGGATCTGGTGATAGGGATTAAAAGTCTGAATAGCCACCTTTCCTCTTTTCTGATCACGTCCTGCCCTACCCGACACCTGAACCATTAACTGATAAGTGCGTTCATGGGCACGGAAATCTGGGAAATTCAACAAATTATCGGCATTTAGCACCCCCACAAGGCTCACGTTTTTAAAATCCAGTCCCTTGGTCAGCATTTGTGTCCCGACCAAAATATCGATCTCGTGGTCATGAAAGGATCGTAAGAGCTTTTGATAACCGTACTTCCCTCTTGTGGTGTCAAGGTCCATTCTTCCTACTTTGGTCTCAGGAAACAATTCTTTGAGCTCCAACTCGATCTGTTCGGTTCCAAAACCCTTGGCATCCAAGGTTGGATTTTCACAGGCCGGACATGTTTTTGGTAAGGCCTGCTGATAACCACAATAGTGGCAACGGAGTTCATTATTGAATTTATGAAAAGTAAGACTTACATCACAATTAGGACATTGAGGAGCTACACCACAAGTACTGCACTCTACAACGGGTGAAAACCCTCTTCGATTCTGAAACAGGATGACCTGCTCCTTTTCAGCTAAAGCTTCTTTTATCAAGGTCAATAAGCGGTCTGAAAAATGACCCGTCATTCTTTTTTTTCGGTGCTTTTCTTTTATATCAACCAGCTCGATCTCAGGCAACTGAACATTGCCATACCGTGTCTCCAGTTTTACATAGCCATATTTTGACTGCCTCGAATTATAAAAGGTTTCTACCGACGGGGTAGCACTTCCAAGCAACACATTGGCCTTATGCAAATAACCTAACATAACTGCAGTATCACGGGCATGGTATCTGGGTGAAGGCTCAAATTGTTTAAAGGAAGTTTCGTGCTCCTCATCTACAATGATCAACCCTAAGTTGCTAAAAGGCAATAATACAGATGAACGCGCTCCTAATATGATTTGGGCCTTGTTGGATCTCAACAATAAATTGTTCCACACTTCTACCCTTTCATCTACTGAATACCTCGAATGAAATACAGAGATCTTGTCTCCGTAAAAATGCTGTAACCTGTTAATAATATGAGTCGTCAAAGCAATCTCAGGCAACAGATAAAGCACCTGTTTTCCTTGTTCAAGGGTTTCTGAAATCAAATGAGAATAGATCTCGGTCTTGCCACTTGACGTAACACCATGAAGTAAACAAACTTCTTTCTTTTTAAATACTGCTTTGATCTCAGCCAGCGCTTTTAACTGTGGATCATTAAGATCAAGGATTGGTCTGGTATCTGTGTCAAACGAAACCCTGTCTTCCCGCACCTGAAGCAATTCAAAAACCTCTTTTTTAACCAATGCCTGAACAATTCCAGACGTTGTATTGCTTTTTTTGATCAGGTCCTGAACCAATACTGGCTCCTTTGATCCGTGCTTGAGCTGAAAGAAACAAAGCATGATCTCTCTTTGCTTGGGTGCTCTGCTTAGGTCATCCAGCAAAGAATGAAGGCTTTCTTCACTTTGGTAATTTTGATGGAGCTGGACATACTTTACATATTTGGGCTTATACTGTTCGTATATTTCCTCTTTTACTTCAATGGCTTCTTTTGACAGCAAGGAATTGACAACAGACAGGACTCCTTTTCTATCGAGGATCTTACCAATGTCTTGAATCTTTAATTTGGATTGATGTTCCAAAGCCTCCCATATCAGGTATTCTTCATCAGTCAGTATAGATTCCTCTTCAAATAAATTATTTTTTATCACCAGAGTCTCACTTTCCAACAAAAATGCTTTTGGCAAAGCTGCCCGTAAAACATCCCCTAAAGAACACATATAATATGATGATATCCATTCCCATTGTTTTAATTGAATCTCAGTTACGATGGGTGATTCGTCCAGAATCTGATAGATCTCCTTAGCTTCATAGGCCTTCGGTTCTTCTAAATGTTTTTCATAAACGATCGCGGTATAGATCTTGGATTTGCCAAAAGGAACAGCCACACGTGCACCTATCTTAATGAAATCAGCTTCAGCTGCTGTAATACGGTAGGTAAACAGTTTCTGAAGTGGTAAAGGCAATATGACATTTATAAAATTGATAGTCGGTGATTTTATGAATGAATTCTACTATGATTTAATGATAACTTGTTTGTAGTTGGTCTTGAATCGGCAGCAAACATAGGTTTATGCTGACATACGAAACTAATAGGTTTATTGCATCTGAACAAATATAATAAGACAAAAAAAACACCTTCTAAAGAATGAAGGTGTTTAACATTGGGGAAATTGAAATTACTGTGTTAGTTAGTTTCGATCCATTTGACGATCGAAGGGTCTGTTGGCAATGTTCTTGATTCAACAACCATAACAAGTTCGCCTTGTTCATCCAACAAATATTTCTGAAAATTCCAGCCGACCTCAGAATCCTGAAGACCATTCTTGTCCTTTTCAGTTAAAAAGTGATATACTTCATGCATGTCTCCTCCTTTTACAGAGATCTTAGACATCATCGGAAAGGTAACGCCGTAGTTCTCTTTACAAAAAGAAGCAATTTGCGCATCTGAGCCTGGCTCTTGCCCGCCAAAGTTATTCGCAGGAAACCCTACAATAACAAAATTCTTATCCTTATACGTATCATATAATTCCTGCAGTTTCTCATATTGAGGTGTTAACCCACATTCAGAAGCAGTATTAACGACCATAACTTTTTTTCCTTTGAGCTTTGAAAAATCAAAGGATTCTCCATATAAGTCGGTCACCTGATATTGATAAATATTTTCCTTCACTTGCTCTTTGTTTTCGGTTAATGCTGTTTCTGCATTTCCTTCTTCTGATTTCTCCTTTTTACATCCTACTGCCAAAAATATAACTAGGCTTAGGAAAACAACGATTTGCTTCATCTTTATTTTTTATTTTTTTTCTTGTAGAATTTTTTAAACTTAAAGTAAGCCAAGATACTTAAAATTACTGACACAACTAGCCAACCCCAAATCTGGTTCGGAACAGCTGCTGATTCTCCTGCCGCATAAGAATGCAATCCTGAGAGTAAATGATTCACCCCTAAATAAGTCATTAGTATCGACGCAAAGGCAAATACAGACATCATATTAAAGGCATATTTGCTTTTTAAGCCCGGAATAATCCTCATATGTAATACAAATGAATAGATCATGATACTGATCAGGGCCCAAGTTTCTTTTGGATCCCATCCCCAATATCTTCCCCAGCTCTCATTGGCCCAAATACCGCCTAAAAAGTTTCCTATCACCAACATGATCAAACCGATAATTAGCGCCATCTCATTGATGGTAGTGATCTCATTGATCGCCAGATTCATTTTCTTTCTATTCTTCTTATTGGTAAAAATATACAGAATGAGTGATAACATCCCAAGTACCATTCCAATGGTGAAAGGTCCATAACTTGCAACAATGATGGCCACGTGAACCATCAGCCAATAAGAATCAAGCACCGGTACCAGGTTTCCGATAGACGGATCCATCCAGTTCCAATGCGCCACCATCAAAAGCATTGAGGTAACAAATGTTGTTGCAGCCAAAGTAAGGGGGGATCTTTTACCGAAAATCACACCGAATAGCATGGTGGCCCAAGACACATAGATCATGGATTCATAACCATTACTCCAAGGGGCATGACCTGAAATATACCATCTGATACCCAGGCCAATCGTGTGATAAGCAAAAAGTAAAAGAATAATACCCGTAGATATTTTGATCAATAAACGTATCAATTTCTTATCATTAAAGATATTGATAATCACCACAATAAACATCAGTAAACTGGCCAGCATATAATAAGTGAACAAAGATTTAAAGATGTCATATTCATTGTAAAAAAGTTCTAATTCTACTTTTCTATCGGAAGGAACTACCTCAGATCCGTATTTTCTCTGGAACTTATGAATGCTTCCCAAATACTCCTCCGCTGTTGAATAATCGTTCGATTTTGTTGCAGCGATAACCTCGCCTGCATATAAAGGAAGGATATTACTTACGTATAATGAATCCTCTCCTTTGAAACCAGAATGTCTTACTTCAACAAAAGAGAACCATTTGTTATTTTTGTCTTCAGGAAGTGGGAAGAATTTAAAAATAGAACCTCCCAATGCCCCGAATAATAAATTGGCACGACCGTCAATATTTAGAATACTTTCTTCGTACTTATCCTTGATCTTTTTCTTATGGGCCTTGGCCACCTCATCAGTAAGCTTATACTCTCCTTGTTCTGTAAAAAGATCCGAGAATCTGGCATACTTTTGATCATGAGGTATCCCTATCAGGTCACGAACCTTGGTGTTTTCTTTCTTTATATAAATAAAAGGAACAAAGTACCAGGCTCTGGGGTTGGTCAACATGGAAACCACCACCTGGCTCGCATCCATATCTTTATAGCTGTCTTTTTTACTCACCTTTCTCAGCAATTCAGAAGCAAAAGTGTTGACCGGCTTCATTCTTCCTCCATCATCCTGTATAATCAGTTTTCCAAATTCTCTGGCGTGTTCTTTACTGGACATCTGCACTTCAATAATCGAATCAATTGTCTTATACTGTTGATCGTGTGAGGCATGAGTTGCATGATCAGTTTGCCCATAGGACATCCCGGTTACCAAAAGGAGTAAAGTGACCAATTTTGCTTTCTTTTTCTTTAATTTTTTCAAAGTTTTTCGCATGGCAGCAAATCTTGTGTTTTTGTCAAAAACAGACCAGATCAGCCCAAAAAACAAAAGAAAATAGCCCACATAAGAGGTCCATGTTCCAGCCTGGTCGTAAGTCACAGATAAAAAGGTCTGCTCAACTTCTCCCTGGTCGTTATAACTTGATTGAAAAAACCTGTAGCCTTTATGGTCTAATACATGATTCATAAATATTTTAAAATCAAAAACATCCTCACCATCTATCACTGTAATTTCACTGGCATATGATTTTGGACTCATTGAACCCGGGTAGCGTTCTAATTGGAAATCCCTCAATTTAACCGAAAATGGAACCTGTAATTGTTTTGACCCATATTTTAAGCGGAAATTTAATCCATCCTGAGTGAATACTTTTGGAGCAGAGATCCTTAAGGCACTTCCCATTAATTGAATATTTTGCTTTGTATTTTTAGTGACCACCTCTACTTCAAGCATGTCGATGGGATGTTCATCTTTATCACCCGAGACTAAGGTCATTTCTCCTTTAATAGGAGGTTCAGGAATAACGAACTGGTTCCCGCTTAACTGATAAAGAGACCTCAGGTTAAAGACTTGCACTGAGTCCTTAACTACTTTACCTTGGGTCTGGCTTGCCATGATCATATATTCACCATCATTTGGCGCTTGAATCCTTAAGGTATCATTTTCTGTAAAAATATTAGTAGCTCCTTCTGTTCGATTCTCAAACGAGAATAAAGTATTGTGCATGTTAATGGTCTGTCCAGCCTTAATATAATGTTCATGCCTTCCGCCTCCGCCAGACTCAACGATTTTCAAATAGGCCTCTCCATTTTCATTTAACTGAAATTCTTCATAGGCATTCGGAATATAATTGACATAATTGATCTCAATCGGATCTCCCTTAAAGTCAGTCTTTATGGAGAAATCATTACCACCTCTTATCCAATTCAGAAATTTTGACGTATTGTAGATAAAATTACTACTGTTCCCATAAGTCGAAGCAAATAAATAATGCTTGTAAATTGGTGCCTTTTGTTCTTGGTCATCATCTATATGAACATCTACAAAAGCTTTATCTGTAATTAATTTATTCGTTGTTTCTCCTTCATAAATAGGCATCACTCCTTCATGACTCACATAACGCGTTATTCCGGCTCCTAAAATGATCAGCACAAAAGAAAGGTGATACATCAAGACTGAGAATTTCTTACGCTGTAACAAGTCGTACTTTTTAATGTTTCCGATAAAATTGACCATCATTATTAACATGATCAGTTCAAACCACCAGGCATTGTAAACAAGGGCTTTTGCCGATTGTGTGCCATAGTCATTCTCAATGAATGTTGAGATAGCCATAGCCGCAGCAAAAAGTAGAAATAATATGCCCGTAAGGCGGGTCGAAAATAAAATACTAGTAACTTTTTTCATGTGGATATATTGTTTGATAACAAGATGCAAACTTACTAAATTTTCCATCAAAATTTTTTAAAAACTTCAATTTGAACACTTCCTTTTAGGAATGTCATTTATTGAACTTCAAATGTTGAAGTTTAAGTCACTTTTATTGCCGTCACATGTGACAAGAGTTACATTCAAACCATGATAAATATCATTTAGGTAAACTAAAATTCTGATAATCAGTCTATTATTTTTTTTCAAATATGATTTTTGTCATGGATTATAATGCAACATCATTTTATTTTTACTTAACATTATTTTAACATGTAAATTTCTAATACCATGAAAAATTTAAAGCTTATAAATCTCTTATTAATTGTAGCTACGAGTTTGCTCCTCGTTAATTGTACAACAGAACCTATTTATCCAGAAGGCCCTGCAGGGATTGATGGTGTTGATGGTATTGACGGTACGAATGGAAAAGATGGCGCTACCGGAACTACAGAATGTGCAACATGTCATAACGTTGGTAAATCAGAAGCAGTACATGCCTCTTATTTATTTTCAGGTCATGCCGCTGGTGGAGCTGTAGGTTATGCAGGATCCAGAGCAAGTTGTGCTAAATGTCACTCCAATGAAGGTTATGTTGATTATGTAACTACTGGGGTAACGACAGACTATGAAAATCCAACTGCAATTTCGTGTAAAACATGTCACGATACCCACACTACTTTTGATTTTGAAAATGAAGGTTACGATTACGCCTTGAGATCAATTGCACCAGTACAATTAATTGCGGATGCATCCTATACTATTGATTATAAAGGAACAAGTAACAATTGTGCACAATGTCACCAGCCAAGGAGATCTCCTCCAACTGCAGATGAAGATGGGAATTTTGCAGTTACATCTTCTCACTGGGGACCTCACCATGGACCTCAATCTACTTTATTAGAAGGAATACAAGGAGCAGAAATTGCAGGTACATTGGAATACCCGGCAGTGGGTACCGCAAGTCACAGAACAGGTTCTTCTTGTACTAGTTGTCATATGGGTGCAACATCTGGCGAAACAGATGGTGAACACACCTGGATTCCAACATCAACAGCTTGTACAGAATGTCATACTGCTGGAATACCTAATGATGGTAATGGTGCTACAGGAATAGTTGAGGGTATGGAAACATTACATCAATTATTAGAAGAAGCTGGAATTCTTAATGGTGGGCATCCACATCAGGGAACCTATCCAATTGTCGTAGCTGAGGGAGCATGGAACTATCTTCTTCTTTTAGAAGATGCCAGTAAAGGGGCTCATAATCCAAAATATGCAAAAGCACTTCTTAATAATTCCATAGAGGCTTTATCCACTGATTAAAAAAAAGTGAAAATCAAAATTTGATCAAACCTTTGATTGCTTTTTTTAGATCAAAGAAAGAATAATAATGCAAAATTTACAAGAATGAAAACAATTAATAAAAGCTTTTTATTAGCATTTGCAACGATAATGTTGTTCGCCAATTGTACACATGACAATGACCCTATATGCGTCGATGATGGCGTCGGAGAAGGACCAGAATTTAGTTCAACAGAGCTTTTGGTAAAAAAATTCTCTACAGCACCTGAATTTGATGGAGAAATTGATGACGTATGGTCTGAAGCAAGACCGCTTAAGGCTACTGCATCAGTTACCAGCGCAGGTGACAGAGAAATTACACTGAACAGATCCAGTAATGGAGACACCTCTTTAGAACCAACCGAT
>CAJQNF010000146.1 GCA_905479625.1 uncultured Flavobacteriaceae bacterium
TCCTTCCAGAACAGTTACTGTGAGACCATATTATATGGATGACACAGAAATTACCAATAGTGAATACAGAGAATTTGTTTTTAGAGTTAGAGATTCTATTCTGAGAACAAAACTTGCTATTTTGGCTGAAGAGGCTGATATAGGCGGGGGAGCTCCGGTGGAACAAAATAAAGGAGATCTAAGTGGAATCTCAAAATATAAATTCAAAGAACAGGACAGTACAGATAATGCTTATTACAAGTATATGATGGACAATTATGGTAGTTTGGGAGATATTAACTCCCCTACTGAAGGACGTTATTTGAACTGGGATGTGGAATTGGTATGGAATACAGCTGAATTCCCAGACCAATACTATGCTGAAGCAATGGATAGTTTATACCTTCCAATTGATGAGGCCATGGAGAGAAGAAGAAAAATTGACACTAAAAAATTGAAATATGTTTATGTTACTTTTGATGGAGTCCGTGCTGCAAAGAAAAGTGGAGGTAAAAAAGATTTCGTAAATAAAGTTGAGGTTGAAGTATATCCTGATACCGCAGTTTGGGTAAAGGATTTCAATTATTCATATAATGATCCAATGCACCAGGATTACTTCTGGCATCAAGCTTATAATGAATATCCTGTAGTAGGTGTTTCATGGAACCAGGCAAAGGCATTTTGTAATTTCAGAACCCAAAAGAGAAATGATTTCTTGGCAGGTAAAAAGAAAGGTACAGGTAGAGAGCCTAGTTTCAGATTGCCAACTGAGGCAGAATGGGAATATGCTGCTAGAGGTGGATTGGAATACGCAAAATACCCTTGGGGTGGACCTTATACGACAACAGACAGAGGATGTTTCCTGGCAAATTTCAAACCGGAAAGAGGAAATTATGCAGCCGATGGAGCCTTATACACTGTAGAGGCAAGATCTTATAATGCAAATGACTATGGACTATATAATATGGCTGGTAACGTATCAGAATGGACGAATACAGCTTATAACCCATCATCATATTACTTAGGATCTACTATCAATCCGAATGTTGTGGATGATGCGAACCAAAGAAAAGTAATTAGAGGTGGTTCATGGAAGGATGTAGCTTATTTCTTGGAAGTAGGAACCAGAGATTACGAGTATGGTGATTCTGCAAGAAGTTACATAGGATTTAGAACCGTACAAGACTATATGGGTACTAAAATGACTGAAAAGAATAAATAATCAGAACAAACAATATAATAGCTTAATCAATAAAAATCAAAAAATTAAATTATGGCACAATCACAAGCAAAAAAGAAAGCGTTTAACATGGCCTATGGTCTTGGAGCCGCAGTAGTAATTTTAGGAGCACTTTTTAAGATTGCTCACTTTCCTGGAGGAACAGAAATGTTAACAATAGGGATGATCGTAGAAGCAGCGGTATTCGCATTATCAGCATTTGAACCAGTAGAAGAAGATTTGGATTGGACAAATGTATATCCAGAATTAGCTGGAGGAACAGCATTAGATAAACAAGAGGCTGACGATGCACAAGGATTATTATCACAAAAGTTAGATGATCTTTTGCAAGAAGCTAATTTAGATTCAGAAAAAATAGGTAGATTATCTGAAAGTATCAGCAATTTTGCAGGTGCAGCAGAAGGTATGAAACCAGCTACAGATTCTATCGCCGCGTCAAACAGATATGCAGAACAACTATCGGTTGCCGCTATTGAATTAGAATCATTGAACAGCATGTATATTATTCAGAAAGAAAACGCTGAGCGTCAAGCTTCTTTAAACCAAGAAACTTTAGATAATGCTGAACGTTTAAAGGAACAAATGGAGTCCTTAGCCACAAACCTATCTTCATTGAATGGAGTATATGGAGGTATGTTATCAGCTATGTCAAATAGAGATTCATAGAGTTATAATTCTTTTAACAACTCAATTATTAACCCTATAAAAACTATTTAAAATGGCAGGAGGTACGCAATCACCAAGGCAAAAAATGATAAACTTGATGTATTTGATTTTCATCGCTATGTTAGCAATGAATATGTCAAAAGAAGTTTTACAAGCTTTTGGTTTAATGGACAACAAACTGGTAGCAGCAAATGATGCCGCAACAACCAGGAATAGCAGATCCTATGAGGATTTAGCAATGAAAGCTATAGAGCAGAGTGAAAAATATGGCGATGAGAATGCTAAAGCAAAAAAAATTCAGCAGGTCTCTGATGAGTATAATGCATATATCGAAGCTCTAAAAGAAGAAATGAAAGGAACTGTGGATGATCCAACCGATTATGAAACGATGGATTCTGGTAAATTTCTTGACGAAAAGTTCTTTAAAGGAAACGACGGCGTTTATAACGAAGCAGGACAGGAATTTGTTGATAGAATGAACAAATACCGAAGTGATCTTTCTGCAGCAATGGGCAAAGGAAGTGAAAGCATAAAGAAAGATGTGGAAACTAGATTTTCTACTGACAAAGTAACCAATAGAGAAGGTAAAGAAATCTTCTGGCTTGATTACAATTACAAAGGTTTTCCTATTGTGGCGTCTATCACCAAGATGACTCAGATCCAGGCAGATATCAAAACAACTGAATCAGAAGTTTTAGGAAATATGTTACAAGGTCAGATGGCTAGTGATGTTTCCATGAATAACTATCAGGCAATCTTGATACCAAATTCACCTGCAACTTTACAAGGAGAAAATTTCCAAGGAAAGATTGTTTTAGGTAGATATGACGGATCATTGAAACCGACAAAAGTAGTCATCAACGGTAAAGTTATTACCAATATTAAAGATGGTGGAGCCGTTCTTGATTTTCCAGCTGGAAATGTTGGAGAGAATGAGATCAAAGGGAAATTCATCTTTATGGAAAATGGAAAACCAGTTGAGATACCAGTTGAAACTTCATATGCTGTGGTTGCGAAACCAAACAGTGCGGTAATTTCAGCAGATAAAATGAATGTGGTATATAGAGGTGTTCAGAATCCGATTACAGTTTCTGTTCCTGGTGTGGCTGATAATGCTGTAAAAGCAAGTGCTCCTGGATTGAAAAAAGTAAAAGGAATTGGAAAATATGAAATGGCGCCTGGTAAAGGTAGAGAAGTTAAAATTACTGTAAGTGCAAAGTTGCCTGACGGTACACCAATAACTTCGAGTCAAATGTTTAGAATTAAAGATATCCCGGCCCCTGTTGCAGCAGTGAGAGGTGAATACGGAATGATCAAAATGCCAAAGAGTACCTTGCAAAAGGCTACCATAAGTTCAATGTTACCTGATTTTGTATTCGATCTTAAGATCAATACAACCGGTTTTAGTGTCAAAGTGCCAGGACAACCAACCGTGATCGTAAGAGGTAGTAAATTTGATGCCTCGGCTATCAGAGTATTGAATAAGGCTAGAAGAGGAGATGTTGTGATCATCTTTGATGTAAAACAAAAATTAGTGGGGAATTCAGGATATTACCTGAAGAATGCTTCTCCAGTAAATGTTGAAATAACAAATTAATCCATATAGAATTATGAAATTGAGAAGTTTAATAATAGCAGTAATAGGTTTACTATCTGTTGGATCAGTGAGTGCTCAGGCAAATTTACTGAATTCAAAGATCCCGGAGCAGGTAGGTATGAAAACACCGGAGCAGTTGGCTGCGGATAATGATAGCCCATTGCCATATGGATATATTGATGACAGAGATATATTATGGTCAAAAGTAGTATGGGAATATGTAGATATGAATGAAAAGATCAACATGCCTTTTTATTACCCGGTTGATACAAGTAATATCAGTTCAACAAGAAGGTCTTTATATGATGCTTTATTAAGAGGAATTAAAAGCGGTGAGATCATTGATGTTTATGATGACTCTTATTTTGAAGACAAGTTGACACTGAAGGATATCTCAGGAAGGTTGGCTAGAATTGATACTTCAGATGCAGGTATTGAAAGATTGAATGCAGGTGAAGTACTTACTGATGAATATGTTGACAGAAGAGATATTACGGCTGGAGACATCGAAGGTTTCAGAATTAAAGGTGTATGGTATTTTGACAAGCGTCAAGGTGAATTGAAATACAGATTATTGGGCGTTGCTCCGGTAGCACCGGATGTAAACTTCATCGATAGTGAAGGATCACAAGATGAATTGATCGAATTGTTCTGGGTGTGGTATCCAGGAGCAAGATACACCACGCATGATATGAAAGTGTTCAACCAAAAAAATTCAGCTTTCCCGCTGTCTTATGATCACTTGCTGAATGCGAGACGATTCAATGCAATCATCTATAGAGAAGAAAATATTTATGGTAACAGAGATGTTGCAGAATATATAAAAGGAAATTCACTTTTTCAAGTTTTGGAATCAGATAAACTTAAAGAAGACATTCGAGATAGGGAGCTCGATATGTGGAATTATTAAATACTGAGTTAATAAAAAAAACCTCTGCTGAAAAGCAGGGGTTTTTTTATGCCTTGCTCCCAAGGTGATCGGAGGTGAGGTGATCAGACGTGAGGGCATGAGAAGTGAGGGGGTGAGAAGTGAGGGCTTCAGCTCCGAGCTCTTCAGAAATTATGCTACATAGTTGAGTGCTAAATAGTATCTTTGAATACGGAAACAATTTTTAAATTGAGGGTAGATTTTGGAGACAAGTGTTGATTATATAATCGTAGGACTGGGGTTGGCAGGAATAGCCATGGTAGAGGAGCTTAAAAGGCAAGAAAAGACTTTTGTTGTGTATGAAGACAGCTCCCAAACTTCATCTCTGGTAGCAGGCGGTATGTATAACCCCGTTATTTTAAAACGGTTTACACCGGTGTGGAATGCCAAGGAACAGTTGGATGTCGCGATACCCTTTTACCTGTCACTTGAAAAGGAACTTTCCGCTTCGTTTGATCAGCCTTTGGATATTTACCGGACATTTAAAACTATAGAAGAGCAAAATAATTGGTTTATCGCCAGTGATAAGCCAGCACTACAGGAATATATGCATCCGGAACTTGTCAAGGTGGAAGCCAATCATGTTGTAGCGCCTTATCAAGCAGGAAGAGTCAGGCATACTGGACGTATTAGAGTGAGAGAACTGGTCTCGGCTTATCGTGAGTACTTGAAAGAGAATGGGCAATTGATAGAAGAAACCTTCAGGCATGATAGGATCCTTACCTGGGACACCCATATTGAATATAAAAATCGTACTGCCGGGAGAATTGTTTTTTGTGAGGGAAATGGATTGAAGAACAACCCATTTTTTAAAAAGTTACCACTAAACGGTACCAAAGGAGAATTACTGACCATCCATGCACCTGACCTAAAACTCCACGATATTATTAAATCGGCTGTTTTTGTTTTGCCTTTAGGAAATGATCTCTACAAGGTTGGCGCAACTTTTAACTGGGCTGATAAAACAAATGTACCGACACAAGAAGGCAGAAAGGAACTGGAAGATAAATTAAAAACAGTGATTACCTGCGATTATAAAATTGTAGAACACGAGGCAGGTGTAAGGCCCACAACCGGAGACAGGCGGCCATTACTTGGTGTGCATAAAGACAACCACAGACTCGTTTTGTTCAATGGTTTGGGAACCAGAGGTGTGATGATCGCTCCCTTGATGGCTAAGAAACTGTATCAATGTATTGAAAATAATCAGGCTTTGGACCGGGAGATTGACATTAGCAGGTTCAAACAGAAGAATTAAGCTTTTTTCTCTTTAAAATGCACGAACATATTGATATAAAGTAGCCTGGAAATCCTCATTATGAGCGGAGTCAATGCGACCAATACAACGAATATTGCCAAAATGGAACCAACCAAACCTAAGCCTAGTAAATAGGAAACTACAAAAGTCACAACAGCCATAGCTACAGTTAGCGCATAGGATACATACATGGCTCCATAGAAAAAAGATGGCTCGATCATATATTTAAATCCGCAACTTTCACAGTGCTCATCCACCATTAGATTTTTCTTAAGGTGAAGTGTTATACCATGTTGGAAGAATCTACCTTCCTGACATTGAGGACATTTGTTGTTAAAAACACTGTATAATTTGTTGCCTTTTTTCAGCATTGCGGATTGACAAGTTTGAATTACTTTTGCAAAGATAAATTTTTAAGATAGAATAATGCTGAACGCCCACGATATTACCGTTTCCTTTTCGGGAGAAGAATTGTTTTCGGGAATTACTTTTAAGTTAAATGCCGGAGATCGTATTGGGCTCGTTGGTAAAAATGGCGCCGGTAAATCCACTTTATTGAAAATTGTATCCGGAGAACAGGAATACGATAGAGGGTCTATGGCCTTTGATAAGGATATCAGTCTTGGTTTTTTGAAACAGGATATAGATTTTGAAGAAGGAAGAACTGTGATTCAAGAAGCCTATCAGGCTTTTAAGGAGATTAAGAGTATTGAGGAGAAACTGGAAGTAGTGAATACTCAATTGGCGGAAAGAACGGATTATGAGAGTGAGTATTATCATGATTTAATGCATGATCTGGATGAGTTATCGCATCGATATGAGTTGATTGGAGGGTATAATTACCAGGGTGAAACCGAAAAAATTCTTTCCGGGCTTGGCTTTAAACAGGAAAACCTTAATCAAATGACCAATACTTTTTCCGGAGGATGGAGAATGAGGATAGAATTGGCAAAATTGTTACTCCAGAAGCACGATATTTTGTTACTTGATGAACCTACCAATCATTTGGACATTGAATCGATCATTTGGTTTGAAAATTTTTTAAAAGGATTCAGTGGAGCCATCATGATGGTGTCTCATGATAAAATGTTTCTTGACAATGTGACCAACAGAACTATTGAGATATCCTTGGGTCAGATTTATGACTACAAGAAACCTTATTCTCAATATTTGTTGCTGAGAAATGAAATCAAAGAAAAACAGTTGCAATCCCAAAAAAACCAGGAAAAGGAAATCAAACAGACTGAACAGTTGATTGAAAAATTTCGAGCCAAAGCCAGTAAGGCTTCTATGGCTCAATCACTGATCAAAAAACTGAATAAGGTACAGCGAATAGAAGTTGATGTAGATGATAACGCGGTAATGAATGTGCGTTTCCCTGTTTCAAAAACCCCTGGAAAAGTTGTTGTGGAGGCTCATGAGCTGGCCAAGAATTATGATGAGAATCAAGTACTTGAGCATGTGAATATGTTGATCGAGAGAGGGAGTAAAATTGCTTTTGTAGGGCAAAATGGTCAAGGGAAATCTACTCTTGCTAAGATCATGGTTGGTGAAATTGATTTTGACGGAGAGTTGAAATTAGGCCATAATGTGCAAATTGGATACTTCGCGCAAAACCAGTCTGAATATTTGGAAGGAAACTTAACGATTCTTGAAACCATGGAAAATGAGGCTACTGACGGAAATCGGGTTAAAATTCGCGATATGTTAGGTTCGTTTCTTTTTAGAGGAGATGAAGTGGAGAAGAAGGTGAAGGTGCTGTCGGGAGGAGAAAGAAATCGACTTGCTTTATGTAAAATGCTGTTGCATCCTTTTAATGTTCTGATTATGGATGAGCCGACCAATCACCTTGATATTGCCTCAAAGAATGTACTTAAAAGAGCCTTAAAACAATTTGAAGGTACGCTGATCCTGGTGTCTCATGACAGGGATTTTTTGCAAGATCTGGCTTCAACCGTTTATTCCTTTAGAGAAGGAGGAATTAAAGAATACCTTGGTGATATTAATTATTTTCTGGAGCAACATGAGCTGGAAGATATGAGGGCAGTCGAGATGAAAACTAAAAAGGAATCGATTGCTAATGCCGCCAAAGGAGGCAAGCAAAATCATGCGGATCAAAAGCAGCGGAAAAAACTTCAAAATCGATTGAGTAAGATTGAAGCAGAAATCTCTGATTTAGAAAAGAAGCTTATCAACGATGATGCTCAAATAGCAGAAAATTTTAAATTACTTCAGGAGGACGAACAGTTCTTTACGCTATATAATGATAAGAAATCAAGGGTTGAAGAGCTGATGAGTCAATGGGAAGAAGTGCAGGAACAGATCGATTCAATCTAACCTTTTATTTCCCAATAATTGTGCTTTTTAAAAGGGTTACTCTTTTGGCATTGGAGGGTATTGTGTCATAATATGGTTCACAAATTCATTGATACGTGCTTCTTTTTTTTCTATATTTTTGTGATAAGAGAGCAGGCCAACACCAATACCTTGCCATGAAAGCTCTTTTTTTCTTGCATCAATCAAATCTATAAACAGCGTACCTTCTGTGGAACTTGTCACATTGGTATAGCCAAATCCATAGCCTGGGCCATAACCTGGGCCATAGCCATAGCCATATCCATAACCATAATACCAAGGGTACCAGCCATAATAATTGTTGTTGTATACATCAATTTTTTCACGGGATTTGGTGAAAATATTCACCAATAAATCAGGATTTTCAGAAGGAACCAGTCCTTTTAGTTTGAGCTCTTTTTCAATAGCTCTAAGGATTCGTTTTTTATCAAGATCAGAAATTTCTACCTTGTCAATTCCTTTTTTATAAAATGCATAAGTTTTGAATTCAGAAAAATCTGTTTCCTTATCATAATCTGAATAAACATTTACAGAGGTGCAGGAAACAAGGATAAGCAATGAAATCAACGATGCTAAAAAGTAAATATTCTTCATAAAACTATATTTAGTCTAAACTTTGCGTTCAAAATATGAGTATCAATAATCATACCAAATAAAAGCTCTACGGCTATAATATGCTAGCTAAAACACTGTTTAAGTGGTGCTTAATAAGGTGTTTGTGCTGTTTTGAATTAGAAATAAAAGCCTATGGATTCTTAGGGTCGAAGCCGTAAGGACAATGTCGGCAATTGTTTTTGCAGCAATAGCCTCTTTTTAAATGATACTTTTCTGTAAATACTTTAAAGCCTTCCTTACTGTAATAAAAATCTTCAGGGTCTAACTTATTATTGTTAAATTGCATAGTCAATTTATTATTTTCCTTTTCTTTGTTTTATGCAAATAAGCAGCATACTTAATTTTCCGAAGTCTCAGGCGGCTAAAATAGTGAATTATTACAGACTGTCAGACACTACTACCTTTAGTGATTTACAACTATTTTTTTCTGTAAAAATTGGTCTAAACAGATGTCTGTTTTAATCAGGATCTGATTCATTGTTATCACCCACTTATGATGAGAAGTAGAAATCAACAAGTTAATTTAAACATACTCGAAGAGAAAGGCTTAATTCTTTCTATAAAGCGAGAGGATGAGATACACCCATTTATTTCCGGCAATAAATATCGCAAACTAAAGTATAATCTTGAAAAGGCAAAAGAGCAGGGTCTAAATACCCTTTTAACTTTTGGAGGGGCATATTCTAACCATATAAGTGCCTTGTCATATGCCGGGAAAATGCAGGATTTTAATACGATCGGGATCATTCGAGGAGAGGAACTGGGTCAGGACGTAAATCATACACTTCAAACCAATCCAACCTTAAAATTTGCTTATGATAATGGCATGCGTTTTAAATTTGTTTCCAGAGAAGCTTATAGGGAAAAGTCAGCACCTGATTTTATAGCTAAGTTAAGATTGGAATTTGGTGATTTTTATACGATTCCAGAAGGGGGTACGAATGAACTGGCCATAAAAGGATGTGAAGAAATTTTGACTACTGAAGATGGTGAGTTTGATTATATATGTGTTTCGGTCGGAACGGGCGGGACAATTTCAGGAATTATAAACGCTGCCTCAGACAGGCATACAATCCTAGGGTTTCCTAGTTTAAAGGGGGCGTTTTTACAGGAAATTATAAACCAGAAAACCACTAAGTTGGACAATTGGAAGTTGATTCATGAATATCATTTTGGAGGTTATGCTAAAATCAATGAAATTTTGATTAGTTTTATCAACGATTTTAATCAACAAACTACCATACCTTTAGACCCAATTTATACCGGAAAAATGATGTTCGGTATTATGGATCTTGTCAAAAATAATTTTTTTAAGAGAAACAGTTCCATACTCGCCATTCATACCGGAGGCCTCCAAGGAATCGAAGGAATGAATCAGCGTTTAAGTAAAAAGAAATTACCATTAATTGATGCATGAAATATTTTAGGAAATTTTTAATAGTAGTATTTAGCCTTTTGGTTTTAGTGGCTTGTGGCACTAATCGTTCGACAAGTAATAAAGGAAAAAAGAAGAAAATAGATAGCAGGGAACAATATTTGACCGCCAAAAGTGATGCTATTTTCCAAGCTTATAAAAAGGAAAATAAGGGTCAGGTAAATGATTTTACCATTGCATATATTGGCACTTATAAAAATATTGCCATTGACAAAATGGAGAAATATAACATCCCTGCCAGTATTACACTTGCCCAGGGCATCTTGGAATCTGGAAATGGACTAAGTACCTTGGCAAAAAAGTCTAATAACCATTTTGGGATAAAATGTCATTCAGGTTGGAAAGGTAAACGCGTTTACCATGATGACGATAAGAAGGGAGAATGTTTTAGAAAGTATCCAACGCCGGAGGGCTCTTTTAATGATCACTCCATATTCTTAACAGGGAGGGGAAGGTATGAATTTTTGTTTGATCTAAAACCTGATGATTATAAAGCCTGGGCAAAGGGGCTTAAAAAAGCCGGATATGCTACAGATCGCAAATATCCAAAGAAACTAATCTCTTTTATTGAGACGTTTGAATTGTACAAGTATGACGATCTCGTTCTAGATGAAAAAGCATTCAAAAGAGCTCTGAAAAATAATCAAAGCAACAAAGAATATGAAGATAGAAGTATTGCTGATAGTGGTGTGAATAATGATAGATTGGCTGAGAATACTATAGATGACGATGATACATTTATCACTGTTGTCAAAGGAGATACTTTATATTCAATAGCCCGAAACAACAATTTGTCTGTAGATGATTTAAAAAGAATGAACGGTTTAGATTCGAACGAAATCAGTATTGGAATGAAATTGTTGGTCACGAAATAGAAAACCACCCAAATGGGTGGTTTTCTTGTCTAAATTCAAAATTAATCTACTAATCCAAATCAACTATTTTTGACCGCTTCGGTGTTTTTTGTGTTGATATTCACTTCTTCCTTTTGACCTGTTATTCATTTTGTTTGAAGATTTTTTCCAGCTCATATATTGATCTTCATTAAGTATTTTTTTAAGCTCATTTTGATGGGCCAATTTCTCATCAAGCATTGTGTTCATATGGTTAAACCTGTCAGTAGAGCTCATTTCTTCTTTATTTAAGGACTTCATCTCTGCCCTTTTCTTGACTTTTACTTCTGCCCATTTTTTGTTCAAATCAAGCATTTGTTTTTGTTGATTGTCATTTAGGTCTAATTCAAGTGCCATTTTTTTAGTTTGTAATATGGCATGTTGTTCTGTACTGAAATCTTCATACATTTTTTTTTGTTTGCCTTCTTTTTGACCAAAGCTTAATAGCGAAGATCCTAAAAGAAGTATGATCATTAATTTTTTCATGATTTTTTGATTTATGTTTAGTTCTAAGACCGAAATTCGTCCGATGGGTTTAAAGGACAATCTTTAAAATTTTGTTAAAACTAATTTTATTCCTCTATAGTTGGAGACGCCGAGATTTCTATATCTTTGACTCAATGGTTACAGAAAAGGTTGATTGGCAGTGCAAGGCCAGTTAATTTCGTGGAATTTTAATAGAAATGCATTCAAATGAACAATCTCAGTAAAACCCTGATTTTATTTTTTATACTGCTAAGCTTTGGCTCTTGTAAAGAGAAGGAGGTAGTTATTCCGAAAAGACCTAATATTTTATTTATCATGTCTGATGATCATGCCTATCAGGCAATAAGTGCCTATGGCAGTCATTTAATCGAAACGCCTCATATTGATAGAATCGCAGAGGAGGGTCTTTTGTTTACCAATGCTTGTGTTACCAATTCCATTTGTGCTCCCTCCAGAGCCACCATTTTGACGGGTAAACATACTCATATCAATGGCAAGATTGATAATAAGATGCCTTTTGACACAACTCAGGTTACCTTTCCTCAATTATTTCAAAAGGCGGGTTATCAAACAGCTATGTTTGGTAAGTTACATTTTGGCAATAATCCTAAAGGAGTTGATGATTTTATGATTCTGCCTGGACAGGGGCATTATATCAATCCTGATTTTATAACTCCGAGAGGTGATACAACAATTACCGGATATGTTACCGATATCATCACAGACCTTACTATAGGGTGGCTGGATAAGAAAAGAGATAAGGAGAAGCCTTTTATGATGATGTATCTTCATAAAGCACCCCACAGACCCTGGTGGCCAAGCCCTGAGAAATTTGCCGAATTCAGTAAAAAAACTTTTCCAGAACCAGCGTCTTTATTCGATGATTATAAGAATCGCGGAACGGCTGCAAAAACAGCAGAAATGAATTTATATAACCATATGATGTACAATCATGATAGTAAGGTCAGGCCAGAAACTATTGAAGAAATGGGAGCGGTGTATCCTGAAGTAACAGAGTATAAGAATGGATTTCACGGACCTTACGGACGAGCAAATGAGGCACAAAAAGTGCTTTATGATGTTGTATTAGACAGTATCAATGAAGATTTTAAAAACCGTTGGCCTTCTATGAATAAGAAGGAAAAAATGCAATGGAAATACCAAAGGTATATGCAAGATTATCTGGGAACCATATCCTCAGTAGATGATAATGTCGGAAGGGTTTTGGACTACCTGGATGAAAGTGGGCTTGCAGAAAACACCATAGTCGTGTATACTTCGGATCAGGGGTTTTATTTAGGAGAACACGGTTGGTTTGACAAGCGATTTGTTTATGATGAATCCTTTAAGACACCCCTGTTGATCAGATGGCCTCATGAGATCAAACCGGGTACTTCCAATGATGAAATGGTGCAAAATCTGGATTTCGCACAAACTTTTTTGGATGCTGCCGGTATAACCGCTCCTGATGATATGCAGGGAGAAAGCCTGATGCCTTTATTGAAAGGGGATATATCTTCCTGGTCAAGGGAGGCCGTATATTATCATTATTACGAGTATCCTTCTGTTCATATGGTTAAACGTCATTATGCCATTGTAACCAAAGAATTTAAATTGGTACACTTTTATTACGATGTTGATGAATGGGAATTATACGACAGGCTGAGAGATCCGCAGGAAATGAACAATGTGTATGCTAGCCCAGCTTATTCAAAGGTAGTAGAGGAGCTCCATGGAAAGCTCAAAGAACTTAGGATTAAGTATAAGGATTCTCCCGAATTAGATCAAAAATATATTGAAATGTATGATAACTGAAATTTTATTTTTTTGAAAATAATTCAATAAAAAGTGTAATGTTTTAAGAAATCACTCGTCATATTATATATAATAAGTAATTATTGATAATAGGACATGAACTTAGAACACAAATCTCTTCAATTATTTGGGAAACAATTTTTTGAAAAAACTGTTGTACAGCCGCTTTTGATAGCGATACTGTTGGTCACTAATGTATCCGCTCAGCAATTAATAGATGGTGAAAAATTAGAAGTTTTGGAAAGTAAAGTTGTTGTTCGCAATTCTCATGAAGCAGTTTGGGATGCCCTTTCTTCCTTTGGAAATGTAAGTAAATTTCATACGACCATAGATGATTCCATGTCGCTTAATGGAACAACAGACAAGGCAAAACTTGGAGTAGAAAGAGAAGTACAGATACCAGATGGTATCAATAATATTATCAATAAAGAACGCATAGTTACATTTATAGATGGTGTTTATTATACCTATGAAGTATATGAATCTGAGAATTTTCCGATAAAAAAGATGCTAATTACCTATGGTGTAAGAATAGATAGCAAGGGCCGAACGATATTATTTAGTAAAACTTTTTACAAACTGAATAACGGATTAAGTACTAAATTTTTGAAAAGGAAATTGAAAAGATTTGGGATGGATAGTCTTTTGGCGTATAAATATTATATTGAAACAGGAGAACGAAATACTGATATAAAAATCCTTCGAAAAAGATATCATCATGAAGATGAAGAACATAATAATGTTTATGCGGCAGTGAAGAATTAATTGAATTAAAGCTGATATTTGACCCATTGAAAAACTCCAATTTTGTTTGGAGTTTTTTTTTGTTTATATTTTTTAAGCACTCTTTTTTAAGGAGTTGGATAAAACCTAACCAAAATCATAGTCGACCTTATTTCCTATGATTACATTTGTGGTAAATATGGAATTTAATAAGCATATAAATGAAAGGAGAAATTTGGTTTTTATGGTTTTTGTTCGCTCCCTGTCTCTTACTGTCGGGACAGAATAATGTTTTTAATGAACCTCCTGGAGCTCAGAAGCAGGAGGTCGTGTGGCACTTAAAAGCGATACATCCTGAAGGTTATACGATGGATGTAAAAGCTTTTGATACTGAGGAAAATCGTTATGATGTAAAGGTATTGGAAGCTGCTGACCAAAAATACATTATGGATGTCAAGGCATTTGTCGGTAAGGACAAATTACCTGTAAAAGTTTTAGTGAGCGAAGATCAGTACAAACCCGTAGTCGCTATAGCTGAGAAGGGTAAAGTGTATAAGATTATGGCAATTACTAAAAATGGAACCCTATTAGAAGTGCGTGGGGTTCGTAAATCAGGTTACATAGTACATATCAAAGCAATAGGCAAGGACGGGTCTTTTTATGGGGTTAAAGCTATTTCTCAAAAAGGAAAAGTCAATGATGTAAAAGGAATAAAAATGTACGATAAGAGATTGGAAGAAACCTTGAACGGAGTTCAAGTTCATGCCCATGTAGTTGCACTGCCGCAGATACAATAACTATAAATTTGCCTATGATCGAATCTAACATAGAAGCATCTGAGATTAAAAGGGATTACTGGGAAAATATTTATCAAAACAGATCCTTAATCGAATCTGGTTGGTATCAGCCAATTCCTGAAAGTTCTCTTCATTTGATAGCGGCTTCGAATATATCTAAAAAAGCTAGAATCATTGATGTTGGAGGAGGAGATAGCTTACTTGTTGATCATTTGTTAAGTACGGGGTATGAAGATATTACTGTGCTTGATATATCTGCAAAGGCGATTGAAAAAGCAAAAAAAAGGCTTGGCGCGGAGGCTGAACTGGTAACTTGGATTTGCGCTGATATAACTAGTTTTGAAATCAAAGAGACTTTTGACTTGTGGCACGATCGGGCCTGCCTGCACTTTTTGACCAGTGCTAATGATTTGAAATTATATCAGCAAAAGGTAATGCAATATTTATCACCTGGCGGGGAACTTATTATAGGGGCCTTTTCTAAAATCGGACCTGAAAAATGCAGTGGTTTGCCTATTCATCAATATGATCAAGCCGAATTAAAGGAACTTTTTTCAGGTGAATTTGAATGTATAGAAAATTTTGAATCAGTTCATATTACGCCGTCAAAAGCGACTCAAAATTATGTATTTTGCCGTTTTAAAAAGAATTAATCAATTAAATATAAAACTATGAGAATCACGTTATTAATATTAAGTATCACATTGCTGATGTCATGTGAAAGTAAAAAAAAGGAGTACGCACCGTTGTCTACAGACATGGCCCAAAATGAAGTTGTCGTAAATGAAGTACAACAAACTGGTGATTATACCTATGTTCTGGTACAGAAATCAAACCAGGAGTTTTGGTTGGCGGTATCTAAAACAGACGTTAAAGTTGGTGAAACACTCTATTTTACAGAAGCCATGGAAATGAATGACTTTGAAAGTAAAGAACTAAATCGGGTTTTTGACCGTATCTTTTTTGTCGACCAGGTCAGTAAGGAACCCATCGATGCCGAAACAAAAAAGGCAGCGGTTATCGCCAAAAAGCAGGAAGGAATGCAGAAATTACTCGATAGCATAAAAATCAGCCCGGTTGCTGGTGGTCATAGTATTGGTGATCTGTATGACAATGCTAAAAAGTATAATGAACAAACCGTAAAAGTACGCGGCCAGGTAGTTAAAGTCAATTTGGATATTATGGATCGTAACTGGGTACATCTTGTGGATGGGACTAAGGGAGAGGATAGATCTGACCTGACCTTTACCACAAAGGATGTTGTACAAGTAGGTGATACTGTTACTTTTGAAGGTGTTTTGGCCATAGACAGAGAATTTGGCGCCGGTTATGTATACCCATTGATTGTTGAGAATGCGACAGTAAAGTAATGGCATAAATAGAGCCAGATTTGATGTTTTTTTTCTATTTTTAAATGGTATTAAATAAATAGGTATTCAAGCCTGTTCTTAAAGACTTTTTAATCATGAACAACACATTTTCAGTGGCGTCAACTCTTC
>CAJQNF010000147.1 GCA_905479625.1 uncultured Flavobacteriaceae bacterium
ATCAAGTGTTCTAAATAGTTCAAGAGCAATTGCTGTAAATATTAGAATTATTAGAGTATTTACCAAGACAAGAGAAATGCTCACAGATAATCTAAACATAAAACTAGAAATCGAAGAAATTAAAAAGAATTTGTCCAATCAAAATAAAAACATTGAGCTTGTTTTTCAATACTTAGACGAATTAATCGAGAAGAAAGAAAAACCAATAACAAAAATAGGTTACAAGAAATGATGAAAAATTTAAAGACGGCAAGCTCGCTCGAGCGTCTTTTTTTGTGAGAAGATGTGAAATTGCTGCCAAGTAATTTGCAGATTTATCCGCCTTCGGCCGACAGGTTTGCAGCACGGGAGTCACTAGGGCCCAGCGAAGCTAGTCTTTAACAGCCAAGTTCACTTTCTTACATATCGACAAAGGAAATATCGGATGCCAATCCGATCATTCGATTTTCAACATGGGAGTCACTAGCGACCAACATAGTTAATCCCTCCATATAACTGAGAAAAATAAACCAATAAATGTACTGACTATTCATCAAGGATTCCAAAAGTCACCTTTGTATTAATTCGGTACTCACTAACCTTATTATCCTTAACAACTGCCTGCATATCCTGAATATAAACCGACTTGATGTTCTTGATGGTTTTCGAAGATTCTTTGATAACTTGATCTACCGCATCCTCCCAACTCACTTGGGAATTTCCTAAAATCTCTACTGCTTTTAAAACTGACATATCATTTGGTTTTTAATTAAGTAAGAAAAGTTACGAATGATTCCTAGTTTGGATAATGACCTTCATCAAGATGATCGATGATTTTCATCATTAAGTTCAAATCCATCTCGTCCAAATTATTTCAATAAACCGTATCTTTATAAGGTGTAGATCATATTTTTTTCTAATATCAAGTAAATAAACCATGAAACAATTTCAATTAATCATATTGCTTTTTTTATTGATTCTGACAGGATGTAATAATCCGAAAAAAGATCCAGGAGACGATGAAATAGCGAGTGAACCTTATAAACTCCGGCAAACACTTTACCACGGCGGTGATATAATTACAATGTCCGGAGATTCCCCGAGTTATGTTGAAGCCCTCGTTCAACGTGAAGGCAAAATTATATTTATCGGAAGCAAAGAGGATGCCTTGTCCCGATTTGGAGGCAAAGTAGATTTAGTAGATTTAAAGGGCAAGACCATGCTTCCTGGATTTGTTGACGGTCATGGTCATGTCTTTAATGTGGGTCTGCAAGCAGCATCTGCTAATCTACTTCCTCCCCCAGATGGTAATGGAAATAGTGTTGAAGCGCTGCAAACGATCCTTAAAGAATGGATTAAAGACAATCAGAAATTTATCGAAACAACTGGTTGGGTAATTGGTTTTGGATACGACGACTCTCAGTTGGATCGCTACCCTACCAAAGAAGATCTAGACGCTGTCTCAACCGATGTACCTATCTATATCATACATCAATCTGGCCACCTTTCAGTAGTAAATTCAAAAGGTCTTGAATTGGCAGGATATTCAGCCGACACCAAAGATCCAAAAGGTGGTAAAATAAGACGGGTTTCTGGGAGCCAGGAACCTAACGGTGTGCTAGAAGAGGTAGCACATTTTATGGTCTTGATTACAAAAATCCTTCCTCAAATGACACCTGAGCTTCAGGATGATATGTTGGTAAAAGGACAAAATCTCTATGCATCTTTTGGATATACCACAGCGCAGGAAGGTCGAAGTACTCCGGACGGTACGGCGACAATGGAACGAGCAGCTGAAAAGGATGCCTTACTATTGGATATTGTATCCTATGTTGACATTCTCAGTAACAGAGAAGCGGCTAATTCCAAGTACCAGGGCAAAACCTACACCAATAAATACAGAGTTGGTGGCGTTAAGTTAAATCTTGATGGGTCTCCTCAAGGAAAAACAGCTTGGTTATCGCACCCTTACTTTATCCCACCTACAGGTGAGCCTCTCGATTACCATGGCTACGAAAGTATGACAGATGAAGAAGCCTATAAACATGTTGCTGATGCCTACCAAAACGACCTGCAGATTTTAGCGCATTGTAATGGTGATTCTGCTATCGATCAGTATATCGCCGCAGTAAGTAAAGCCAATAAAGAATTCGGTAATGACGATAGAAGAACAGTAATTATTCACGCACAAACCGCAAGAGAAGATCAACTGGATAGCTTTGTGGCAGAACAAATGTGGCCTTCATTTTTCCCGATGCACACCTTTTACTGGGGTGATTATCACGTCAATTCAGTATTAGGAAAAGAGCGCGCTTACAAAATATCACCTACCAACACTGCTTTTAAGAAAGGCTTAAAGTTCACGAGTCATCACGATGCACCGGTTGCTTTACCAAGCTCAATTAGGGTATTGTCGGCAACTGTAACCCGTTCATCTAGAAGCGGACAGATTATTGGCCCAGATGAACGTATAAGTCCTTATCTGGCTCTAAAAGCGCTTACAGACTGGGCGGCTTACCAGCACTTTGAAGAAGATACTAAAGGGACGATTGCAACTGGAAAGGTTGCAGATTTTGTTGTACTGGATAAAAATCCATTAAAAATAGATCCTTCAGAGCTTCAAAATCTTAAGGTCATGGAGACCATTAAACATGGAAAGACGATATATTCAGTTGATAAATAAGAGTTATCGACCTTGAGAACAAATAGATTTTATCATAATGGTGAATCCAAAAAGACACCTAATTTTTTTTAAATCAGATATGATATGACACATCGTATTTTAACCTTAATAATCAGTTTATTATTTATGTCTTGTGATTCAAATCTCAATGAACAGATCATATGGGTTAATAGTGCAAAAATTGATTGTGTGGGGGTAGGTCCGATGCAATGCTTTCAAATTAAAAATTCAGAAGAAGAGCCTTGGACTAACTTTTATCAAGATATTGCTGGTTTTGATTTTGAGCCAGGATATATCTACAAGCTGAAGGTTTCAATTAAAACCCTGGACAAGGATGAATTGCCTGCAGATAAATCCAGCCTGGAATATCGATTAGTGGAAGTTTTGTCCAAACAAGCCGACCCCTTATTATCCTTAAATGATATCTGGGTAATTACCAAAATTGAAGGAGCTGAAGCTAAAAGCATCAATTCGGAAGGAAACCCTATTTTGGAAATCAACACCAGATCAATGACTATTTTAGGATCAGATGGTTGCAATAATTACAGAGGAAAAATAGAGGCTTTATCAGAAAATAAAATCTCTTTTGGACCCATCATGGGTACTAAAAAAGCTTGTCGCGACATGGACATCCCAAATAAATACACCACGGCCTTAAGCAAGGTAAAATCTTACAAAAAAGAGCGTTTAGAATTGGTCCTTTATGATGAAACTAATAAAGAACTGTTATCATTTAAAAAAGTAGACTGATGAATACCATAGAAATGCGAAATACGCACTTAAAGCAAGACAAAAATGCCTTGTATCAGGATATTTTTGTGGATGGCCTACCTTTTCAGGTTTCCCTGAAGAAAAGCTATCCATTAGAATTTTCGAGAGGACGATACGGTGAAGAATTCATGCCCAGACTTATGTCAAAAAGAAATAACATAAATCACTCTTTTGATTCCCAAAACATGAAGATGATTGCACCAATTTATGGCTGCCAGGACAATTGCTGTATGTATTTTATTTACGATATTTTAGTGTCTTTAATTGACATAAATAGTGTCAAAAATTGGAATAATCCTCTTTTTATGTCAAGTATTAAATCATAATTTAAGGCATGAAGATTTAATATCTAATCTTAATTATACATCATTCCGTGATCTTAAGATTACTATTTTACTTATCCTCCAATGGAGATACAGATTGACCAAAAAG
>CAJQNF010000148.1 GCA_905479625.1 uncultured Flavobacteriaceae bacterium
AATCGTGAAAGCAATAACACCAAAGTAATTCCGGTAGCACAAGCTATTGAAATGACGCTTGAGAATTGGAAATCAGAAGGTAAAGGAGCGCATAAGATCATGTGCATGGGAGACCCTACTGAGCTTGATACGCTGGTCGATTTTATTGAAAAGAATTATCATAATCAGATCATAGGGTACAGATCGAAACCTACGTATCTGGAAATTTCACCCAAAAGTATTTCCAAAAAAACATCCTTAGAAACGTTGTTACACCTTCAATACCCTGAACTTGGACTTCATAATGTGATGGCCTTTGGCGATAACTACAATGATGTTGATATGTTAAGCGCAGTAGGAGTAGGAGTAGCGGTTGAAAATGCTATTATCGAAGCCAAAGATGTTGCTGATCATAAAACAGCCTGTAATATTGATGACGGTGTTGCGTTGTTTTTGGAAGGTTATAATGTGTAAATGCGTGAAATCGAAGATTCAGCGAAGCTAATGTTTCTCAAATCAACATTCTTCAATCTTCAATATATTGTAGTCTTTTGTTTTGAAAGAAAAATTCGTAAGATATTGTTATCTGTCCTTTTGGCTTGATCCAAAAGAACGAAAAGATCAAGACGGCTTCCAATTCTCTGTAGCTTTTCCTCCTTATTTTCTCCACAGCAGCCTGAGTCGTTTCACTTGACGGCTGCTACTCTTCTTTACTAAAATAAGTCGGAAGCTAAGACGAGAATTGAAAGAGGTCGAAATAGATACAAAGAAACATTGATCTAAGCATCACATGTCAATTTTCAAATCTCTGCCTAACGGCAGGCAGGTTCAAATCTTCAAATCGTATTTCATGCTTGTTCTTCCTTTCTAAACGAACGCAATTCCGTTGCTTCTTTCATTATTGCTGCTGTGTATTGGCTCAATACAAAGAAACCTCTTTGTTCACATAAACCTTCGAAATTCAAAATTCCTTATTCGATATTCGCTATTCAATTTCTAGCTTCAAAATTCATGCATTCATGCATTCCTTCATTCATGCATTCGATTGTACATTACATCAATAAATCATTGGCAAACCCTTTTCATATTTGAGCTGAAAATGTTATCTTCGAAAGCTATTACCAAAACCAACATTTATGAAATTACAAAGACTATTTATTACCCTATTATTTTTGACAGCAGCTATAGGCTGGTCTCAAACCAAACTCATTGAAAAAGTCAGCAAATCTGCTGATGAAGTAGTTATTCCCTATGAGAAATATGTACTTAGCAACGGACTAACATTGGTGATCCATGAAGATCATTCTGATCCTTTGGTACATGTTGATGTGACTTATCACGTTGGCTCAGCAAGAGAAGAATTACAAAAATCTGGATTTGCGCATTTCTTTGAACACATGATGTTTCAAGGGTCTGAAAATGTAGCAGACGAAGAACATTTTAAATTGATCTCTGATGCTGGTGGAACCTTGAATGGTTCAACCAATCGAGACAGAACCAACTATTATGAAACAGCACCAAGCAATCAATTAGAGTTGATGTTGTGGATGGAAGCAGATCGTATGGGCTTTTTTCTTGATGCTGTGACTCAGGAAAAATTTGAAGTCCAACGTGAAACAGTGAAAAATGAAAAAGGTCAAAATTATGACAACAGGCCTTACGGAAGATGGAGCGAGGTGAATGCGGCTGCTTTATATCCCTACGGGCATCCTTATTCCTGGTTGACCATAGGAAAGTTAGAAGATCTTGATCGTGTAGACGTGAATGACCTAAAAAAGTTTTTTATGCGTTGGTACGGACCTAATAATGCAACCCTTACCGTTGGTGGAGATGTGAAACCTAATGAGGTTGTTAAAATGGCTGAAAAATATTTTGGAGTAATTCCATCGGGACCCAAAGTAACAGGGTTAAAACTAGATGCACCCACCTTAGATAAGAATCGTTATGTAAGTTATGTAGATAAAAACATTCGTATTCCAGCCTTGCTGTTTACTTTTCCTACTGTGCCAAGATTTCATCCTGATGAAGCGGCTTTAGATTGTTTGTCTGAGATTATTGGAGTTGGACAAAGCTCATTTATGTTTAAGAAATTTGTATTGACCAAAAAAGCTGTTCAGGCTTCCAGTTTTAATGGAGCAGATGAATTGGCCGGTGAATTGACTTTCTTTGTGCTTCCTTATCCTGGAACTGAATTGGTCGATTTTGAAAAAGAAATGAAACAAGTACTTGAAGAGTTTGAGCAATCAGGAGTGACAGATGCTGACATTACTAAATTTAAGGCGAATCGTGAATCAAACTTTATCAATGGTCTGGCAAGTGTAAGTGGCAAAGTTTCTCAATTAGCAAGTTATGAAACGTATTTGAGCAATCCCAATGGGATCAAGAATGATCTCAAACGTTACCAGAATATAACTAAGGCTGATGTGATTCGGGTCTATAATAAATATGTTAAAGGTAAACCTGCAGTGATACAAAGTGTACTGCCGGAAGATGGTACTGCCCCAGCCCAAGCTGATAATTATACACCACCTACCGAAGGAATTAACCCATTTCCTAAAACTGATTATTCAGGTTTAAGCTATTCAAGACCTACCGGCGACACATTTGACAGAAGTATCAAACCTAAGCCAGGTGTTTCTCCTTTGGTTCAGGTACCAGATTTTTGGTCAGCAAAACTCGATAATGGGATTAAAGTAATTGGTACTAAAACGGATGAAATTCCAGTAGTGGCCGTACAATTGAACATCAATGGCGGACATAGAATGGATATCAATACGCCTGATAAATCTGGTTTAGCTGTGTTAACGGCCGCGTTGATGAATGAATCTACTGAGAACTTTACTTCAGAACAAGTTCAGGAGGAATTGCGTAAAATAGGAAGTAGTATTAATGTATATGCCGATGATTCTCAAACAACTATATCAGTCAACACTTTGAAGAAGAATTTGACCAGAACCATGGAGATTGTTGAAGAAGTATTGTACCGACCTAAATTCACTCAGGAAGATTACGATCGATTAAAAAAGCAACAAATAGAAGGTTTGAAAGCTAATGAGAAAGATCCAGCAGCAATATCCTCAAACGTATACCGAAGGTTATTATATGGAGATGATCATATTTATTCAGTGCCAAGTAGTGGAATAATAACATCTGTGGAAGCTATAAGCTTGGATGACGTTAAAAATTTCTATGCAAATTATTATGCACCGGAAGTATCAGAATTGGTAGTGGTGGGTGATGTATCTGAAAAAGAGGTTATGGCTTCTGTGGGATTTTTGAAAGAATGGAAAAATAAAGGTGTCAAAATACCTGAAATGCCAGCGGTGAGCGAGCAGGGTAAAACCAAAATTTATTTGGTTGATAAAAAAGAAGCACCACAGTCTCAAATCAGAATTGGATATGTTACTGACATGCCATATGATGCGACAGGCACTTATTTTAAGTCCTATTTGATGAATTATGCTTTAGGTGGGGCATTTAATAGTAGGATCAATTTGAATTTAAGAGAAGATAAGGGCTGGACCTATGGGGCACGTTCTGGCTTTAATTCTGATGACGATCCAGGACCTTATACCGCCAGTGCAGGTGTTAGGGCTGATGCTACAGCAGGTGCTGTTTCTGAATTTATGAAGGAAATCACCAATTATAAAAATGATGGTATCACAGATGATGAGTTGACTTTTATGAGAAATTCAATCGGTCAGCGTGATGCACGTAGTTATGAGACACCTAGACAAAAGGCAGGCTTTTTAAGCAGAATCGTCCATTATGACCTTGATGAGAGTTATGTGGATGAACAAGCCAAGATCATCAAAAACATTTCTAAAGATGAGATTAACGCTTTAGCAGATAAAATGCTTCAGGTAGACAATATGAA
>CAJQNF010000149.1 GCA_905479625.1 uncultured Flavobacteriaceae bacterium
TTATATAAAGAAGCATTTCGATAAGAATTGACAAATACAACAGGCTTACCTTCGGTATTGTTTTTTAAATCAGGAATCCATTGTTGGGATACATGAGGCTCCAATTGAATAGGGGAAAACGAAGGAAAAGCAAAAAATATCCGGATGATCAAGATAATTCCAAATTGTATACTACCAAGTATAATCAACCAACGACGGGCCTTTTGATGATGAATAAAAAACGGAAATATAATAAGTAGGATGGGTATTAGTATAACAATGACCCATTGGGCCTGTGGCTCAGATTTGAATGAACTTATTAAGAAAAAGACAAAGAACCCATATACAATGAACTTAAGAGATCTTTCAAAATCATTTTTCGCTTTTTGCTTAAAAAAAGCATAGTACACCACTGGAAAAGTAAGACCAACAACAGCGATCATATTTAGAAGATGGGTAAGATTATTGATGATGCTATAAGGTTTTTTACCTCTCTCTTTTAAGTGATATTCAAACGAAGGAAAGTCGTTTTGATATTGCCAGTTGAGGTGGGGAAGGAAAAGAATTAAACCAAATAATCCGGCCATCCAGAACCTGGGATTTTTTAATAATTTCCAATGTGATATGACAACAAATCCAATCACCAATAAACCATGATACTTGCTGTAGAGCATAGCCGCCATGCTAAAACCAAGAAATATAATATTAATTATACTCTCGCTTTTCAGAAATCGTTTGTAAGCAAGCAGAAATAGTGCAGTAAAAAACAATAGAGGCGTGTCAGGCGTCATTATAAAACCAAAGATCTGCCAAAAGGTTAAGGAAATAACCACCAGAAAAAACAGAGGTACATGCTTCTTTTTCTCTTTAAAATCGATCATTGACCAAATGACCCATAACATCAGGGAAAAACTGATTGTGCTTAACAACCTTAGACCAAGTTCTCCATCAATAATGCTATTGCCAAAGGCTGCCCAAAGTGCAACCATCGGCGGATGATCAAAATATCCAAAGGCAAGGTCTTTGGACCACACATAATAATAAGCTTCATCTTCAAAGAGGTACGTAAAACTGCTTTGGAGCAAGTTAATTACAAGAAATAAAAGAAGGATGGAAAAAAACTGAAACTTAGGATTTTTTAATATTTTCATTAAGCATATTCTTAACACAAAATTAGCAATTATTTATTTTACCTTTGCCCTACTAAATAAGTATTATGCAAGATACGTTGGTTATCATTCCCACCTTTAATGAGAAGGAGAATATTGAGAAAATTATTAGAGCAACATTTTCTCAAACAAAATGTTTTGATATTCTTGTTGTTGATGATAGCAGCCCTGATGGCACTGCGGGTATTGTAAAGAAACTGCAGGAAGAACATCCTAAAAGCCTTTTTCTTGAGGTAAGAAATAAAAAAGATGGATTGGGAAGGGCCTATATCCATGGATTTAAATGGGCCATCAAGAAGAAATACGATTATATTATCGAAATGGATGCAGATTTTTCGCACAACCCAAAAGATCTTGTCAGGTTGTATGATAAATGTGTTAAAGAAGGAGCAGATGTTTCAATTGGTTCTCGATATTTAAATGGTGTTAATGTGGTGAATTGGCCCATGAAAAGGGTTTTATTATCATATTTTGCATCAAAATATGTTCGTTTTGTAACGGGAATGCCTTTTAATGATAATACCGCAGGCTTTGTGTGTTATAGCAGAAAAGTACTGGAGAAAATTCAGTTAGATAAAATAAAGTTTGCAGGGTATGCCTTTCAGATAGAAATGAAATTTAAATCTTGGAAGCATGGTTTTAACGTTCAGGAAGTGTCAGTGATTTTTACGGACCGTACCCTAGGAGAATCAAAAATGAGCAAGACTATTATCACTGAAGCTATTTTTGGAATTATAAAAATGAGATTTGCAGGCTTACCAAAACCATCAAAAAAATAGGGAATTATGATAATGAACACCTTAATAAAAAATGCCAGCCTTGTTAATGAAGGAAGAGTTTTAGTATGTGATGTGCTGATCCAGGGTGAAATTATCAAGGAAATAAGCAAGCAAATTGAAGATTTTCCTCCAAATACCAATATTATTGATGCCTCAGGAAAGTTTTTGATTCCGGGTATCATAGATGATCAGGTGCATTTTCGGGAACCGGGACTTACACACAAGGCGAATATTGCCTCTGAATCCAGGGCAGCTGTAGCGGGAGGAATTACCTCTTTTATAGAAATGCCCAATACGGTGCCACAGGCAACAACACAAGAATTGCTTGAAGATAAGTTTCAAATAGCAGCAAAAGACTCATATGCGAACTACTCTTTTATGATGGGAGGGACAAATGACAATCTGGAAGAGCTATTAAAAACGAATCCTAAAAATGTCGCGGCAATTAAGCTGTTTTTAGGCTCTTCAACAGGCAATATGTTAGTGGATGACGAAGAGGTGCTAGAAAAAATATTTTCATCTACAAAACTCCTTATCGCTGTTCACTGTGAGGACGAGACGACCATAAAAAATAATTTAGACAAGCAAAAAAGCATTTATGGCGAAAATATCCCAATTGAAAAGCACCCTGTCATAAGAAGCGCCGAAGCTTGCTATAAGTCTTCTTCAAAAGCTATTGAACTTGCCAAAAAAACAGGTGCGAGGCTGCATGTATTTCATTTATCAACGGCTATTGAAACGGATCTTTTTACAAATAAAATACCTTTGGCGGAAAAGCAAATCACAGCTGAAGTCTGTATTCATCATTTGTGGTTTGATGACAGAGACTATAAAGAAAAGGGAACTTTTATCAAATGGAACCCGGCAGTTAAATCCGAAAAGGATAAAGCAGGACTTTGGAAAGCCTTACTCGATGACAGAATTGATGTGATTGCTACAGATCATGCACCCCATACTTTGGAGGAGAAAAATCAGGTTTATACAAAGGCGCCCAGCGGAGGACCTTTGGTACAGCACGGGATTTTGCTATGATGGAGGCCGTGAGGCTAGAAAAAATTAATATTGAAAAAGTTGTAGAGAAAATGTGCCATAATCCGGCACGATTATTTAAAGTAGAGAAAAGAGGTTTTGTTAAGAAGGGTTATTTTGCTGATCTTGTCTTGATTGACGCTAGAAAAACACAAACCGTTAGTAAAGAAAATATTTTGTACAAATGTGGCTGGTCTCCTTTTGAAGGTACTACTTTCCATTCAGAGGTCACTCATACATTTGTTAATGGTCACTTGATATATAACAATGGTGTTTTTAATGATCATAAAAAAGGTAAGCGATTACTATTTGAGCGATAATGAGAATAATTTTTTCCATAGCATTTGTCATATTGTTATTTAGTTGCAAAGACAAAGTAGATTACGAGAAGCCTGAGGGATTGATCGGAAAGGCAAAAATGACCGACCTGCTGTTTGACATGCACATGGCTGTTGGAACCTCAAATATACAGAACGTTAATTTAGAGAAGAACAGGAATTATATGTCATTGGTGCATCAAAAACACGGTATAGACAGTACACAGTTTGCCGTATCTAATTTATATTATACTGCTCATATTCAGGAGTATGAGGAGATTTTTGAAGAGGTGGAGCGCAGAATACAAGCTTTAAAAGATATTATGGAACCGCAGGGAGATTCTATTACGAATTTTTCAGATAAAGCCAGGGAAACAGTACGAAAGAAAGACAGTATTGAAAGGGGGCTGAAAATGAAAAAGTAATTTCTTTTCAGAATAACCAGTTGATCTAAGAATTTATATTCCCGGCGACTCTTTCTATGGCGCTCTTTATAGGTTCAAATTCAAAATTTAGTTCGTTCCTTATTTTTTCAGCCGTATATGGATGGTTTGAAATTGCTGATTTTGCCGTATACTTTGTTAATAAGGGTGTTGAAAGCGTTAACCTACTTCTTAAGTATTCCATTCTCCACACACAGGCCCCGATCAATTTATTGATCCTAACTTTTGGCTGCTGTTTTCCCAATGCATCAGCAATCATAAACAAGACATTTTTGTAAGAGAGATTTTCAGAAACAAGCAAGAAACGCTCATTGGTAAGGGTTGAAGTCATTAATTGTATCATAATTTTAACCACATCCTGAACTCCAACAAAACCTGTAATCCCTTCAGTATAAAATTTTAGCCCTTTTTGTACATTGCTAAAAAGTGTTCCCGAGCCTTTATGCCAGAATCCCGAACCAAGAATGACTCCCGGATTTACAATCACTACTGGAATACCTTCTTGAGAAGCTCTCCAGACTTCCATTTCAGCCCCATATTTGGTGATGGCATAGTCACTTTTATCAGTGGCGTTATTCCAATTATCAGTTTCATCCATCAATTCACCTTCAGTGCCGTTTTCAATGGCGGCAACAGAACTTACAAAACAAAGTTTATCCACCTGACTACTGATACATAGATTTACAATATTTGTAGTACCATGGATATTGACCCTCCTCATTTTATGATAATCTTTTGAATCAAATGAGATAATAGCCGCACAGTGATAGACTGATTTTACATTTTCAAATGCCTTTTCAAGAGCAGGAATGTCATTCAAACCCGCCTCAACCCAACGTATTTTGTTGAAAAGACTGTCTGTATGAGGACCATAAAATTGAAAAACTCTTTTTACAGCATTGAGATCGCTATTTTTTTGATGAATAGCGCGAACACTTTCATTTTCAAGTAAAAGATGATATAATAGGTGTGAGCCCACCAAGCCAGTTCCTCCGGTTACCAAAATCATGCTACGAAAATAAACAATTGAATAATACTGAGGCTTTGATAAATCCCTTAATTTATGTGAATAAATCCAAGATATGATTTCAAAGAAGGCTTTCTTTTTTATATTTGCTGCAAATTTCTAAGAATGAAGAAGAACTTTGTTGAAGAGCTGCGATGGAGAGGACTCCTGCACAATATCATGCCCGGTACGGAAGAACAACTGCTAAAGGAATCAACAGCCGCCTATATTGGCTTTGATCCAACAGCAGATTCATTGCATATTGGCAGTTTGGTTCAGATCATTTTATTGATGCATTTGCAAAAGTCAGGACACAAGCCAATTGCTTTGGTGGGAGGTGCTACAGGTATGATCGGAGATCCTTCTGGAAAATCAAATGAAAGAAATTTACTTGATGAAGAGACCCTGGCAAAAAACATCAATGGCGTAAAACAGACATTGGAAAGGTTTATTGACTTTTCAGGAGCTGTAGAAAATTCAGCAGAAATGGTCAATAACTATGACTGGATGAAAGACCTGTCTTTTCTTGATTTCGCCAGAGATATCGGAAAACATATCACCGTTAACTATATGATGGCCAAGGATTCTGTTAAGAACCGTATCAATGCCGAGTCAAAGGAGGGTATGAGTTTTACAGAATTTACTTACCAACTGGTGCAGGGCTATGATTTTCTTCATTTATACAGCCATAATAATTGCAGATTACAAATAGGAGGGAGTGACCAGTGGGGAAATATCACTACAGGTACTGAGTTGATTAGAAGGAAAGTACAAGGAAAAGCATATGCTTTAACTAGTCCTTTGGTGACCAAAGCGGATGGTACTAAATTTGGAAAGACAGAAGGCGGAAATATTTGGCTCGATACCAGGAGAACATCTCCATATAAATTTTACCAATACTGGTTAAACGCTTCAGACGTGGATGCTGAGAATTATATCAAAATATTCACTTTCCTGGATCAGGATACTGTTGAAAAACTAATAGATGAGCATAAAGAAGCACCACATCTAAGATTATTGCAAAAAAAAGTAGGTGAGGAGGTCACTATGATGTGTCACGGACAAGAAGCCTATGAAAATGCGGTAAAAGCGTCACAGATCTTGTTTGGCAGATCAACGGCAGACGACCTTAAAACCCTTGATGAGCAAACGTTTCTGGATGTTTTTGAAGGGGTGCCTCAAGCGGAAATTCAAATAGCTGAATTAGAAAATGGTTTAGATATTGTAGAGGCTTTGAATGAAAAATCAGGCTTTTTAAAATCAAATGGAGAAGCCCGAAGAGCCCTTAAAGAAAACTCTATTTCTGTAAACAAAGAAAAAGTTAAAGATGACTTTGCTTTAGGGAGCAAAGATTTGATTGCAGATAAGTTTGTTTTACTTCAAAGAGGTAAAAGAAATTATTTTTTATTGAAAGTGGTTTAAGGGAGCATTTTTTTAATCTGGAATAGTTTCTGATCCATTTTTCACTGCGCTATTAATGTAAGCCATAAACCATGGGAAGCCATCCTGTTAATCTTATGATTCGATTTTTACTTGAGCTAATAGCTCTTGTATCAGTAGGTTTATGGGGTTGGAAAAGTTACGAAGGCATACTTCAATATGTACTTGGTCTGGGTTTACCCATTTTAATGACCATCGTATGGGGAACCTTTGCCGTTCCTGATGATCCAAGCCGATCTGGAAAGGCTCCAATACCGGTACCTGGACTGATTAGATTAATTATTGAGTTTATATTTTTCGCTTTGGCCGTTTGGGCATTATTTGATCTGGAATATACCAGACTAAGTTATACCTTAGGAGGCATTGTTCTGATACATTACCTTGTTTCTTATGACAGGGTTAGGTGGTTGTTATCTCAAAAAAACTAAGGAAATGACTTAAATAAGACTGCCTCGTTAAACAACGAGGCAGTCTTGGTTTTTAACGGTCTGAAAGGTGGGTGAGACCATAGGACCAAATACTATACATTTCTCTGAACCAAGCTCCTACCGCATATCCTGCAGCATATGATCCTTTAGCAGGCTCAGCCCCCCCGCTTATAACAAGGATTTCCTCCTGATTTAAAATCCGTAGTCCGGTAATATTTAATTGTGTCATTTTACTAATTTTTTATTGTTTCTAATAATATAAGCACCTGCAAAAAACAGGATTAAGCATATAACACCATAATAGATGATGTTGATTGTTTTTGTTGTTGCCATCGAAAAAACAGAAAATTCTATGTCCGGGTCAGTTAAAATAGTATCCACGAGAAATACAAAATTCAGAATTCCAACACAAAGAAAAACATAAGCAAGATTGATTTTTGTGTTCATTTTCAATCCAGTTAAATCACGGGTTCATTCCCCATGAGTCCATCGTAAATACCTCTGTAAAAACTTCCTACTGTCTTGTAGTACCATTCTACTGCTTCCTTGATCGGCCCTCCTCCATGAAGAGCAATTAACTCGTTATGATCAAGTTCTATACAATTGATTTTTGAAATATTTTTCATAGCTGCTATCTTGGGTTATTCCATCCTTGCAAAAACCATTCCCCTGCCTGATCTAAGATTCTACCCACACTTACTGCAGTTGTTATCGCTCCCAAGACTACCAATATGGGCAGTCCCCCTTCGATTGTTCGTAATTCCTGTGGTGCCAGTTCCTGCATCCCACAATTTTCTAATTTTCTCATAAGTTTTAAAGATTTTGAACTCTTTTTAATAGAGTCCGGTTATACAATTTTTCATTCTTCAAAAAATGGTTACGTCTAACCAGCTACGTCTAGCTTTGTTTTGAAATAACTAAGATAATTTGGCTTGCTGCATTTTCCTTGCAGTGAAAACAAATAGTTAGAGAAAGTCTTTCCAGCGTAAATATTTGTGAGTTTTTCCCTGCCCATTACTTGAATGGAAATATTGATTGTCAGTTCAAAATCGAATTCGTAATAGTAAGTTTTTGTCCGACGATTAAATTTTAAAGGTGCATCAAATTCCTTGAGCTGTTCAAGTAGTAAATAGGTTTGTCTTACGCTAATGTGTAATTTTCTTGATAATTCTAATGGGGTTCCGGTACATTCGAGGTTTATCAGGCGATGAATTTTTCTGAGCCGTTCCAGTTGTTTTAAATTGTTCATAGGTTATAATTGAAATTTTGAATTAAGCAGATGTGTTATGTCTGAAGTTTTTAGGGAATTGTTTGTCCCAAAGATGTTGATAAACACCTTTTTCAAGGATAAGCTTGTCATGATGTCCTGATTGAACAAGTTTTCCCTTGTCTAAAACCATTATTTTGTCAGCAATCGATAAATTGAGTAATCTGTGAGATATGAGAATAATGGTTTTTTCTTTTTTCTTTAGAGAGGTTATTGTTTTTTGAAGTGCAGCGTCTGACTGGCTGTCAAGAGAAGATGTCGCTTCATCAAGAATCAAAACTTTCGGATCTTGATACAAGGCCCTGGCAATGGCAACTCTTTGTTTTTGACCGCCAGAAAGTGTTGCTCCGTTTTCGCCCAAGTAGGTATTAAAACCTTGAGGAAGCGCTTCTATAAACGGCATCATTTCCAAAGAATTACAAATATGAACAACCTTTTCCATATCAACATGAAGCGATCCAAGTGCTATGTTCTCAAGTAAGTTCCCATCAAAAAGATGGATTTTTTGGGGAACCACGCTAATGATTTTTCTTAGGCTGTTTTTACTGATGTATTTAATATCTTGTTCATTTAGCAATATATTGCCCTTATTTAAAAAGTATAAGCCTTGAATTAAGTGAATTAGGGTAGACTTTCCTGAACCACTTTCCCCTACAATGGCGGTAACTTCTCCTTTTTTGAACATCAGGTTTAAGTTGGAGAAAACGAGTCCCCTGTTATTGTAGCTAAAAGTTACATCATTGAACTTAATATGCTCTATGGTCTTAGTCTCCAGAGAGTAGCAATTTTCAGATGTTTCCGTTTCAAGATCAAATACTTCAAAAAGTCTATCAGCTGCAATCAGGGCGTTTTGGATGGTTTTATTTGAAGAAATCAACCCAGAAATCGGTCCGGTAAAATAGCCAATAATGGCATAGAACGAGAAAAGTTCTCCGGGCGTAAGCTCTTTTGCCATTACATAATATGAACCAACCCATAGCAGAAGAATAGTAAATAAACTTGATATTCCCTGCGTTGAAGATTGGCTGAACACTGCATTAAGCGAGGACCGATATCCATTTTTCAGTAACTTGATGAATCTATACTCAGTTTTAGTATGCATCACACTTTCAAGCCCGAAAAGTTTGATGGTCGTAATTGCGTTTAGAGATTCAACTAGCTGACTTTCAAGATCCGCAGAGGATTCCATGATACTGCGCTCTGTTTTTTTATTTAACCTGTTGGTGATAAAAAAAATCAGTAGATAAATGGGAAGTATACCTACCATTAACAAACCTAATTTCCAATAATAGGTAAACATTAAAAGGAAAGAGAAAATAACAATAAAAAAATTCACCATTAAAGTGAGAGAAGTGTTGTTTATAAACAACCGTATTTTAACCGCATCATTGATTCGCGACAAGATCTCACCCACACGCATGGTATCAAAAAATGTCTGAGGTAATTTTAACAGATGCTTATAGTATCCTAGTATTAATCTTGCATCAATTTCCTGTCCTGTTCTTATCAGAAAAATATCCTTATAAATACTGAGAATAATTTGAATTAACAATAATAATATCATAGCTATACTCATGATATTCAACAGTTTGAAGTTTTCATTTAGAAGAACATAATCAGTAATTTTCTGAATATAAATGGAAGTAGAAAAACCAAGTATCGTGTAAAATACAGAGCCTATAAGAGATTGTATCAGGATGAATTTATGGGGTTTTAACAAGTGCCAGAATCGAAGAAATTGAGACACTTTTTCATTGCGGGAATTAAAGGAATCATTGGGAAGCATAATGACAAGAACGCCTGTCCATTGCTCGATGAAGCGATCCATTGGAATATGCTCTATTTTTCCTGTTCCGGGATCCATAATCCGAATATGCTTTTTAGAAACACTATAGATCACAACAAAATGTTTAAGACGTCCGTCAACAACAGTATGAGCGATAGCGGGTTTCGGAATTTTATACAGACTTTCTTGATCTCCTTTTACACCCTTGGCGTCGAATCCGAGTTTCTGAGCTCCCTCCAGAACACCCAAAATATTTGTTCCATCTTGATCAGTTCCAATAAATTGACGAATTTTGGAAAGGGGTAAATAAAGTTTATAGTATGCTGCAATGGAAGCAATACAGGCTGCTCCACAGTCAGTTATATCGTGTTGCTTTATATTTAATTTAGACATAAGTTTTATGAGCTTTGGTCATACCAGTCTTCTAACTCATCAAACAAGAGCTGGAAAAGGGACCTGTTATTAATAAAGAATAATGCCCTTAGCGTCATTCCTTTTTGAAGACTTCCGTTCGTGGTTTTATTCAGAAAAAGATCGGTTTCATTGATGGAACATAAAACTTTGAACATGGGAAGGTTATTGATGTTACTAATGTCTTGATTGATCCTTACTATTTGTCCGGAGGCAGTGCCCCATCGGTTATGGTCAAAAGCGTCTATTTGAAATTTTACCGAGTGATTATCTTTTAACAAGCCAATGTCTGCAGGAGACACATAGCACTCAGCCATTAAGTCCGTTTGAGGAGAGATTTCCGCGATAGCGCTTCCGGTATAAAGAAAATTATTTCTTTCATACCCTTTAAATTCTTGAATACTGCCTGTTGAAGGAGAAAGAATATAGTGCAAGTCTTTATTTTTTTTTAATGATAATAATTTGGAATGGGCAAGGCGTAAATCTGATTTTGTTTGCTGTAATTGTGTTAGCCAAAGACTTTTTTGATGTTTTTTAAAATAAAGAAGTTCGTTACGGGCTTTATTTAGTTCAAAAGTGGCTGTTTCAATGTCGATTTTAGCGATGACTCCTTTTTCATATAAGTGATTTTGTCGCTTGAACAGCGCAAGGTGCCTTTGTCTTTTTTCCTGAAGTTCTTTAAGTTTTTGCTCGTACCGTATAAATTGACTTCTATAAAGTGTCGTCATTAAAGAGTCTGACCGAACGATTCTAGCATGACACATCAGCTTCAAATCAAGAAGATATAGGTTTAATGAATCCAGTTGCTCCTCAATCAATTCTAAATCTTGAGAAACGGAGGAGTCATCTAAGGAAACTAAAGTGTCCCCTTTTTTGACAGATGAATTTTCGACGATATAAATATTATTGATCTTTCCGTTGATTGGGCTTGTAATGAGATTTCTTTCTTTACTCGGCCTTATCATTCCGAGTGAAGCGGTATACAGATCGATTTTGATAAAAGGCAATGCTGCGCTAATGCAAATAATTGAAAGAAGCAGGATCACATAGATGGTTTGACTCTTTTTCAGGAAATGATAACGGTACAATTCTGAAGAATGGTCTAGAATTTCTTTTGGGAAAATGGATTTCATGGTTATTGAAGAGTTTATAAAAATGGCCTTCAAAATTCATTTAATCCGAAATGAACCTCTTGGAATACTCCTTAAAATAAGTGAGGACTTTCCATAATTTACTAAAGTATAGCATCACATCTTTTTGTTACTTTGACACATTGATTAAGATTCTGTATCTTAGGATATCATTTCAGTAAAACCAAACCATGAAAAAAATCCTCACGGTGTTAAGCCTCTTTTGCTTTCTGGGGTTTACGGATATAAACGTTTATAAAACCAATACCAGAGCTTCTAACGTCAACAATAGCAGTTTTGACTGGCTTCTTGGTGTCTGGAAAAGGACCAATGACGCAGAAGGCAGTCAAACTTATGAGCACTGGAAAAAAGTAAATGATACTGAATTAAGCGGCTGGGGATATACTTTGGTGTCTTCAGACACGGTTTGGCAGGAAACCATCAGGTTGATCAAATCCGATGATGTTTGGAACTTTGAAGTGTCACAACAAGACTCAAAAGCACCAACAATTTTCAAAGTAACCAAAATTGAAATGGAGAGTTTCACTTGCGAAAATAAAGCCAATGAGTTTCCGAAAAAGATTCGATATGCAAAAGTTGAAAAAGGTTTAAACGCAGTAATATCTGGTGATGGAAAAGTAGTTTTGTTTCAATTTGCCAGCACCCCATAGAAAAACCATACTTATGGAATTCATTAATTCCCTTTTAGAACTTGACCCCAATCATATACTTTTTGTACTGATTATTGTCTTTTTTGTGCTTGAAACCTTTATCAATCGCCCCAAATCTGTAGGATCTAAAATGAATCATTTATTTCAGAATTTTTTGTTTCAGGTTATTGTTTTTGCCATGGGGTCACTATTGGCTTTTATAATCATTACTACCTATGGATGGATTGATGACTATCAACTAGGTCTGTTCAATTCGGTTGCTGTTCCTTATTGGATGAAGATTGCAGCAGGAGTAATCTTATTAGACTTTTCAGATTATTGGGTTCACCGATGGGACCATAGATTTCCATTGCTTTGGAGACAACACAGAGTGCACCATAGTGACACCTCGATGGATGCGTCAACCAGTTTAAGAGTTTATCCTACAGATTTAATCTTTTTTACTGTGGGCGAAATGGCGATCTCTATCATATTTGGAATTGATATCATGTCAATGAATATATTTTTGTTTATTCTGATACCCATGCTATTCTTGCAGCATACCAACCTTAATTATCCAGTATGGATCGATAAGGTGTTTGGATGGTTCCTTATGATGCCAAATTACCACAAGGTTCATCACGAGCAGGACCAATTTTACACAGATTCCAATTATGGAACACTTTTAATCCTTTGGGATAAACTTTTTGGGACCTTTAAGATTAAACCAGTAAAAGAAATCAACTATGGCTTAAAAGAATTTATAGGGTCTGACAAACAATCATTTTTATTTCAGATCAGAAGCCCGTTTATGAATATCAGGCCTGTTGATAAAGAAAGTTGAATAAAAAAGTCACTTTATAAATGAAACAGATTTTTCTTTGTCTGCTCTTTTTTTTAATGTTGGGTGCAACGTACGCACAGGAAGCATCATTTATCAACCCCATTATTCCAGGAGGGCATCCTGACCCTTCCATCTGTAAGGTGGACGATACTTTTTATATTGTCAATTCTTCCTTTGAATATTTTCCGGGATTACCCATTCATAAGAGCAAGGATCTGATCAACTGGGAGTTAATTGGTTATGGCTTGCACAGAGAAGCTCAATGCATCGGTGAGGTCAACCTTGTGGATGTACAATCAGATGGAGGGATTCATGCGCCCACGATTAGATATCATAATGGAACATTTTATATCATAACGACCAATGTTTTTCATCATCAGGATACAAAAACTACCGATTTTGTCAATTTTATCATCACCGCGAAAGATCCTGCAGGACCTTGGTCAGCGCCTCATGTTTTAGAAGGTGCTCCGGGCATTGACCCTGATATCTTCTTTGATAAAGATGGTAAGGTTTGGTACGTAGGAACACATTCTCCTGAAAAGCCGAATTTCCCGGGAGAAGGGGAGATATGGTTGCAGGAAATTGATCTAAATGCTTGGAAACTTACCGGTGACAGAACTTTTTTATGGAGAGGCGCCTGTGGAGGTGTTTGGGCCGAAGGACCTCATATGTATAAAAAGGATGGCCGCTATTACCTGATGATCGCAGAAGGAGGTACCAGTTATAACCATGCGATGATGATTGCTGTGAGTGATAATATAAAAGGACCCTATATTCCCAATGACAGAAACCCGATCCTGACTACGCGACACCTTTCCTATGACAACTGGGTGCACAGTACGGGGCATGCCGATCTCATTGAGCTTGATGATGGCCGCTGGTATATGGTGGCTCTTGGCATACGAGGAGATGAGGCGAGGAGTTCTAATATGGGTCGTGAAACCTTTTTGGTTGAAGTACAATGGGAAAGAGAACCTTTTGACTGGAAGGAAATTAAGTATGAATGGCCCGTAGTGGCGCCTAAAACAGGTAGGGTAGAGCGATTAAATCAGGTGCCTTTTAAGAAAGATTCCCAAAAAAGAAATACGGTTTTTACAGATAATTTTGACAATGATCAACTTGATTTGGCCTGGAACTTTAGAAGAGTACCCTTAAAAGATATATACTCATTACAGGCTCAAAAAGGATCATTAAGATTAGTAACCGCTTCCAATACAATTCATGAAAGAGGTCAAGCTGCTTTGATGGGTTTCAGGCAAACAGAAAGTGATTTTGAATATGAGGTAAAGATGAATTTTGACCCCACTAATGATGCTTCTGAAGCTGGGATGGTGATCATTCAGAAAGACAATAATTATATGAGCCTTACGATACATAAAAAGGGAAAGGAGCATTGGCTTCAGTTAAAACTGGCAGAACCTGGTAAGGAAACAAGAATTTTAGAGGAAACTCAGCTTGAAAAGTATGACAAGAGCATCACTTTTAAATTACTTTCAGCAGATCATAAGTATCAGTTTTATTATGCTTTGAAAGGAGATAAATTTTTGTTTTTTAAAGAAACAGCAGCCAGCCATGTCTTAAGCAAAGGCTATACAGGTGCGAATCTCAGTATCTATGCTACCAGTAATGGTCAAAACAACAAAGATTATGCAGATTTTGATTGGGTAACTTATAAAGGGTTTCAGAAATTTTAAATATATCAAATGAAAAAATTAGCAGTTTTTATTTTTATTGGTTTTCTTATGATC
>CAJQNF010000150.1 GCA_905479625.1 uncultured Flavobacteriaceae bacterium
GTAATACGGTAAAATCATAAAATAAACCACTACCCCACTGATGGTTACATATAACCATATTGGCCAGGTAATTTTGGCAATCTTTTTATGTCTTTCAATATCATTTGTAATCGCTCTCACATAAGTAATTAAAACAAATGGGATAACAGTTATCGAAAGTAGAATATGTGAAATCAGAATCACGTAATAAATATATTTTACAACGCCTTCACCTCCGTAAGAAGTAGAGTCTGATGTCATATGATACAATACATACATGATCAAAAAAAGTACAGAAAAAGCAATAGCTATCTTCATCAGGCGCTTGTGCAATTCTATGTTCTTCACTTTTATCGCCCATAGCGCAATGATCAAAACCAATGCAGTAACCGCATTTGTCCCAGCATATATAGGCGGCAGAAATACAGGCAATTCAATATCCAGTTTTACACCGAATAAGACCGCCACTACCAATGGGATGGCAATGGATAGTACTACAATGATCTTATTATATTTTTTTGATTCTTCCATCTGTTTTTTATTCCTTTAAAAGTAATTTGATATCCTCCTTTAACCATTGAATTTCCTTGTCATCAAGTCCATTATAAAATTTAATGGGGTTCTCATTCTCTCCGCTTATAACCGTTCTTGATCTGATATAGCCCTCTTTATCAATTAGGGCAAACAAACCTGAATGTTCAAATCCTCCTTCAACATCCTTATTTTCTCCTGCATATAATCTGAAGCCATCATTTGAAAATGTATATACATCATCCTTATCTCCTGTTAGAAAATACCAGTTCTTCAAAGTCGCTCCCTTTTCCTTCGCATAGGCTTTCAACACTTGTGGTGAATCTCTTTCAGGATCGATCGAAACAGAGGCAATGGCAAAAGAAGGGTTCCCAAAGAACTCATTTTGAATTTTTACCATATTTTCATTCATTCTGGGGCAAATCGTTGGGCAAGAGGTAAAGAAAAACTCTACCACGTATACTTTGTTTTCAAAATTGGAATTATCCACCAGCTTGTTATTCTGATCGGTAAATTCAAAGGCAGGTACTTTTTCGAATTGCAAGAGTTCATTGCCTGTAAATTTTTTTACAATCTTGGGAACGGCATAAATACCAAAGATCAAAATAATAAACGTAATTGCGATATAAGAATTCTTCTTCATAACCGTCTTTATAATTTCATTGATTAGATTTCTCTTTTATTCTTCTTTAAAGCCAGTCTGTATTCTGCCATCACTACTTTAACGTCATCAACCATTTCCTGATGCACGGTGGCCACTGATTCTGCATTATAACCATACAATAAGCCTTCTTCGGCAGCCTCTTCATCATCTCTGCCTCTAAGAGTCAATTCTCTGTCTACGATAAAAGCATAAGGTGTATAATACTGATCATCCAGCTTATAAGACGTTTTAAGGCTTCCGAACATTTTTTCTACTGCTGCTCCATCGCCGAAGACAAAATGCCATTTATCGACATTATAAGTAGCGCCTAGTTCCTTTTTCAGCTGTTCGGCATCAGCTTCTGATCCTTTAGGTAAAACAACCACAAACTGAAAACCTTTAAAACCATAAAAATGCTTATAAATCTTTTCATTCAGGTTCAATGCATTGGTTTTGTGATTCAACAGATCAGCTCCAAGAAAGCACAATACGCTGATATTATTTTCCAGTTTGATCGTATCGGTTGTACTTGAAAATTCCTCTACATCATCAATGTTTTCAGTAAGGCGCGGTAATTTTGCAAAGTTATTGGTCCCTGTCAACAGAAACAGATAAAACAACAATGGTCCGAAAAAAAGAATAGATAAAACAAGTGTATTTTTATTGGGTTTTCGCATGATGCAAAGGTATAAAAAAAGTGTTTTGAAAATTCAAAACACTTTTATATTCATTTTATATGATACAGTTTAATTATATGACCATTTTGTCCATTCCCGAGCAATCTCACCAATAGCATCTCCTTCATAAAGTACAAAGAAGGCAAGTACTCCTATCAGAAACACTACGGGCCAAACAATGGCTCTTCTGAACCAGGTTTTTTCATCTTTTAGATGCATAAAATACCAGGCAATACCATAGGCCTTAACGATTGTAAGGATCAGGAAGATCCAATTCAATATACTTGTACCCAATATTTGGGTTAAATTCAAAGCCTCCGGTTTTACAATTCCAAGGATTACCTCTACGATAGTAATCAATGAAAGGAATGCAAATACTTTCCAAATTAATGCTGTATGTGATTTAGCGTGTGACATTTTATAATTTAAATTTTTTATATCAGATAGAAGAATGTGAAAACAAATACCCAAACAAGGTCAACAAAGTGCCAATAAAGACCTACTTTTTCAACCATTTCATAATGGCCCCTGCGTTCATAGGTTCCGATAATCACGTTAAAAAAGATGATAATATTGATCAGGATACCTGAAAAAACGTGGAATCCGTGAAATCCAGTGATAAAGAAAAAGAAATCAGCAAATAAAGTTTTACCGTATTCATTCTCTGTTAGGTTAGCTCCCTTTACTACTCTTGTAGCCTTGTCAAGAAACTTATTCGCTTCTTCTCTGGAAACTATGGTTTTTTCCTTTGTCTCCAAATTGATCAACTCCGTTCTCATTGAGATATCCGGATTATTTGCAAATCCTTCCTTTACTTGTTGCAGTGTTACCGGCGGTAAAGAAGCTTCAGAAACAAACCAAAGACCATTCTCTTTTTTATGTTGTACTCTTTCACTTGCTGTGTTAGATGCAAAACTTTCTACTGATATCTGGTGTCCGGAACCATCTACAAATTGTACGATCTTTCCATCTTCTAACTGCACTGCACCATAATTCCCGGTAATAAAAGTTTTCCATTCCCAGGCCTGTGACCCAAGGAAAATGAAACCTCCAATAATGGTAAGTCCCATGTAAACAATTACTTTACCTTTCTGCATGTGCTTACCGGCATCAACAGCCAAAACCATTGTTACCGATGAAAAGATCAGAATAAAAGTCATAAAAGCCACATAGTACATAGGATAATCTCCATGTATAAATGGAATATGCGTAAATACCTGGTCAGCAATTGGCCAGGAATCAAGGAATTTGAAACGTATTAAACCGTAGGCTCCTAAAAAACCGGTAAATGTAAGGGCATCTGACATGATAAAGAACCACATCATCATTTTACCATAACTCGAACCGAAAGGTTGACTTCCTCCTCCGCTCCAAGCGCCACCCTTTGGTGAATCAGCAACAGTTGCCTCCATATAAAAAGTTTAATTTAATTGATCTTTTTTATGCCGTAAAACTGACTTTTATCATGTTTTAACCGGAGCAGCAAAAATATAAAAATTATTGGTAAATAGAATTAATAAGGCAAAAATGTTAGGTTTAACGGATAAAATAGAAAAAGATAAAAAGGTAAATCCATAAAGCATCCACAAAATGCCAGAAAATAGACCCTAATGAAAAACCCAAATGACTCGAAACTGAATACTTTCCTGTTATGTTTCTATATAATACCGTTACCAAGACTATAATTCCTGCAAAGATGTGAAGCAGATGGGCCCCTGTAATCACATAGAGAAAAGATGAGGCTACATTACTTTGTTTCCCGGTAGTATATAAACCTGACTCGATAAGTTGATTAAAGCCATTGAATTGATAGAAAATAAAACCCAGACCTAACAGCAGCGTCAGTGCCAACAAAGAAGTCGTTTTTCCCTGGTCACCAGCGAGTAGGGTTCTTTTTGCGATATAAAAAGTTAAACTACTGGCTATAATAAAAAGGGTGCTGATATAAAAGGCGCTTGGCAAGTCAAAACTAACCCAGTCTTCTCTGGCCCTGCTCACCACATAAGCACTTGTTAGACCCGCAAACATCATGGTCATACTCATCATAGATATCCACAACATCTGTTTGAATGTCTTCTCTTTCTTATTTTGTTCCATGCTAATTAGTGTAAAAATTTGTCGATCACAAAAATAATCTGGATCAAAGTTATATATAAAACACTTGAAAGCATAAGCTTCCTTGCCATTAGGTTTGACTGCTCCTTATGAAGTTTGACTCCGTAATAAAGCATGACCAATCCCAGAGCAAATATAATGATTGCTGAGACCGGCAACAAATACAAACTTCCGGTTATTCTAAAAACAGGAAAAATCGAAACAATCAACATAAATATCGTGTAGATGATGATCAATTTTGACGCTTTCTTATTCTTTTCTCCAGTTGGCATCAGGTTAAAGCCCGCTTTTTTGTATTCATCGAATTGCAACCAGCCTATGGCCCAAAAATGAGGAAACTGCCAAAAGAACTGTATCATAAATAACATCCCGGGTTCTATTCCAAATTTCCCTGTAGCGGCCACCCACCCCAACATAAAGGGTATGGCCCCTGGAATCGCACCGACAAATACCGATAAAGGGCTTACAGGTTTTAAAGGCGTGTATGCACTTGTGTATAAAAATATGGAGATGGCTCCAAACAATGCCGTCTTTTCATTAATAGTGTAAAGGATGGTCAAACCTATAAGTGTCAGTGTTACGGCAATAGCCATGGCTACATTTACTGAGATTCTTCCTGTAGGAATTGGACGGTCCATGGTCCTTTTCATAACCGCATCAGGAACTCTTTCGATGATCTGGTTAAAAGCATTTGAAGCACCCACCATACAATACCCTCCTATAGACAGAAGCAAAAGGATTTTGAAGTCCACTATATCCACCGCTAGTAAATATCCGGCAATCGACGAAAATACAACGCTTAGTGATAATCCAAACTTTGTGAGTTGCTTGAGATCATCTAGAATATTATGTTTTACGACTACTGCTTCCAAGATGGTAAATGCCTGTTTTTAAAATCGGTGCAAATATATCCATTAATTAAGATTAAGTGCATAAAAAAATATTAAAAATATGAGCAAAAAAGCTTTGGCATTTATGAAAATATATTAAATTTGCGCCTCCTAAGTCAGAAACTGAATCATTAGTTTAGCATATAGGAAGGCAACTAAAATTGCATAGTTCATTGATAAAAACTTACGCGAAAGTAGCTCAGTGGTAGAGCATCACCTTGCCAAGGTGGGGGTCGCGGGTTCAAATCCCGTCTTTCGCTCATAGAGTTTAGATGATTATTTTAATTAATTTTCATCTTTGAAAGAGGGTAGCGACCCAGTCGCGCCAGCCTGCCGGCAGGCAGGGGTTCAAATCCCGTCTTTCGCTCGATTTATTATAACCAATTCAATAGGCTCGGATGGTGGAATTGGTAGACACGTTGGACTTAAAATCCAATGAGCAGTAATGTTCGTGCGGGTTCAAGTCCCGCTCCGAGTACTAATGATAAAAGACCAGGTTTTTAAACCTGGTTTTTTTGTTTTCAGACCAGACCGTAAAGCTTGCTTTTAAGGGATGGGAAGAAAACAAAAAATGACAGACGCGAAGCGGATGTGTCTTTTGTTTGACTTCGTTCGGACTGGGACTCAGCGAAGCTAATTCCCGCAAAACTTTCTAATCTTAACTTGACAAAGACTGGCTAAAAAACAAAAAATGACAGACGCGAAGCGGATGTGTCTTTTGTTTGACTTCGTTCGGACTGGGACTCAGCGAAGCTAATTCCCGCAACACTATTTAATATTCAGCTTTTTTATATTTCATACCTCAATCTAAAAGTAAGAAACCGTGGTTGTATAAAAATTTGCGATTGAGAAACAAAAAGATTGGTAGCGGTGTTGGTCAATTTTGAATCAATATCCAATAAATTAGTTGCTACTATTTCATATTCCCACTTGGCATCTCTGTCTTTTCGATAAGCTATTGAAGCATTCCAAGTTTGAAAATCACCGGTATTGCCACCTTTTAAAGTTTGCCTAGTATAGGTATAATCTGATCTCACGGTAACTGAATTCCAGATATACGCATCAAAATCAATTGAAGGAGCACTTGTGTAGAATGTGGTTTCATTCGTGCCCTGGTTATTTGTAGAGATCCTGTAGTTATATTTCAAACTTACATTGGGCGCTTTTTTGAAATTGGTACGAACGCCCGGGGTATAACTTTGGGTAAAGCCTGTGTTCACGGACCTTCTGGTATCTATAAACTGATTTATTTTTGAATAGTTCAAGTTTAAATTTATAGAGGCAATCACCTTTCCGAAAGTACGCTGAACACGTCCAAAAGCCGTTGCAGTTTCATCTGCAAAAGTAGAATTGAAAAAAGTACTTGTGGTAATTACGTTTTCAAAAAATGTGATGTTTCTAATTTGATCAATGTTTTTTGTATAAGCAATTCTCCCAAAAACGTTTGTGTAATTAAACAAATTAAAACTTGAATATAGTAAGCTCAAGTTGTGCGACAATGCATTTTGTAATTCAGGTTCCCCAAATTGAATACTGCTAAAATCATTTAAAACTAATCCTCTAGCCAATTTAGTAACATCTGTAAATTGATTGCGCATATCATACCTAAAGGTTAAACTCTCACTGTTTTTAAACTGGATTCGTGTTTCAAAATCAGGCATAATTCTAAAAAAACTATCTTTAAAATCTATACCAAACTGTGTGTTATTATTTCCATAAGAATGCACAGAAAGACCCGGTGTAAAAGTAACTTTTCCTACTTTCAAGCGATAATGGGCACCTAAATAAATATCACTGAATCTGTACTCAACATCATTGCTGGCCAAACCGTCGTTGAATGTAGGCGTTGGAAAAAATTCTGTGCCATCATCTAAAAATTGAAACAAATCTGATTGGAATTGTTGATTACTTAAAATGGTTCCCAAGGTGAGATTTATATTGCTTTTAGCATTGATAATATGATAATAATCTAATTTTGCATCGAGCTGATTGGATTTTATACGTCTGTCTTGAGCAATATTATAATCTTGTTGATCCGGATCCAGACCCAGTGCATCTGCTGTTGGCTCATAATTCTCTTTATCTTCTAATATTGAATTATAAAAAGGATCTTCATCCCTGAATAAATGCTGCGCTTCAAAAGCAAAAATATTATCCTCGTCAAGCGTATAATAATAATTGATATTTTGATTGATGCTAAAAGGAGTAGTTTCGTCAAATTGGTAGGTATTCCCTACTACAGATGATAAAAGATTTTGGACCTGAGAATCTTTTGTTACTCTGCCTAAAACATCGTAATCCAGCTGATTGTTCCCATTTGGTTGATAAGATGCACTTAGTTTTATCAATCCTTGGTTGGATTTTTGTTGACTTGTTTGATCCGTTATTTCATTGGGAATTCCCAAATCTGAGTCTGTATATTGTGTAATACTCCTTTGCTTGGAATCAATAAGACTACTATTAAAAATTGCGAAACCACTAATATCCAAATTCCTGCCAGGCGCCCAACTAAAATTTGAAGCTCCAAGTTTGTTTTCAACTGCAAAAGCATCATTTTGATTGGTTAAAAAACTGAGATTATTGCTTCCTAAACTCAAGTCTGTTCCGCTTTCTCTGCTAGGTGCTCGAAACCCTCCTCCAAAATTTCGAAGATCTCTTGGGGTTAAAACTATTTCACCAACATTATTAATATCACCAATAAAGTTGAATGTGAATTTAGGAGAGTAATAAAAGAGTTTAGGTTGGAGCAAATAAAGTCCTTTGTCGGCGGATGAATAACCAGCTCCACCTGTTATATTACCAAACCAAAAATTCTCCTTTCCTTCTTTTAGTTTGATGTTCAAGGCTACATTATCACTATTATTTGTTACGCTGCGTAATTGACCTACTTCAGAATAATTTCTTAAAACCTGGATTTTATCAACAGCACTGGATGGAATGTTTTTTGTAGCAATTTTAGTATCACCATCAAAAAAATCTTTACCGTTAACCATTAACTTGCTCACTACCTTCCCCTCCACTTCAATCTGTCCATCTTCATTGATCTCAACGCCGGGAAGTTTTTCCAGCACATCTTCTAACTTTCTTTCAGATCCATTTTGAAACGAATCCGCATTGTACACAATTGTATCTCCCTTTATGGTGACAGGCATTTCATAAGTTAATTCTACCTCATCTAAAACCATATATTGTTTGAGCAGAAAATCTCTTGATACATCCGATTCTCCTATAGTAATGATTTCTTCCAAGCCTTCCATCCCTATATAGCTCACTTGAAATTTATAGGTAGCGTTTGCTCCTAACTCAAGAGAAAAATAGCCATTTTCATCTGTAATTGCATAAGACTCTAAAGTGCTGGTTTCTTGATTCATGGCAATAACATTTGCCAACTCCAATAAATTTCCCACACTATCTTTTACAACACCGTCAAATTTAATTTGCGAAAAAGTTATATTCATTGAGCATAGAAACACAACAAAAATTATTCTGTTCATGGCGTAGATTTAGAAGATTGGATTGAAGTGAAATGGAACTATAATTAATTTCTTCTACTCATTTGTCTGCCTCGGTTGTCTCTCATTTCCTGCATTTTTCCGGCAACAGTTTCTTGATATTCTGTTTTTGATACCTCTTTACCTTTGTCTGGTGCCTCGATTTTGGATTTTTCATCAGGATTCATGATAATTTTAGAACACAGCATTGTTGTATTACCCACACTAATTTCTAGAATTAAACCAGGAAGGCCCCAATATTCTAATGGCCCCTGACTTAATGGAATTTGAGGAGAATACCATGCCACTACCTCAGACATTTCTACTTGCGGTTCTTTTATTTCACCGGTTATCGAATCTTTCTTTTGCTCTTCTTTTTTTCTAAGCGTATTCCAGGAAAAATCATACCAGGTAAGATCTGCTGTAGGGATGGAGGCTGTAGCTTTAAAACACATATAGTTTCCTATTTGTTTTGTTTCTTTTTCAATTTTCCAATCTATAGCAAGCAAATCATCTTTTATTAGGAATTGTTTACCATAAAATTCCTGTTGTTGTAATAATGTTTTAGTTTTAACATTCTTGTATTGTTCTCCAGGAGAGAAATTTTTTCCCCAACTATCTGTTGCTCCTGAAACAGCATCAATTTTTTCGTCTTCTTTAAAAACTGATTCTTCTTTATTAAAGGTCAGTATATATGTCTTCTCTAACCTATTTTTAAGACGTTCCTGAATTTGTTTCTTTTGGGCTTCACTCATAGTTGCTCCCCAATTACCAAGTTCCATGGTCGATTTTGAAAAATAGTAAGCCTTACCTTGAAAATC
>CAJQNF010000151.1 GCA_905479625.1 uncultured Flavobacteriaceae bacterium
GTTTTTTAGAGCAGCCATAATCAATAGAAAGTAAAGGCATAATTTACTCAATTAACTACTTAGAATTCATGACAAAAGTCACTCTTTTAAAGATTTATAAAGAATTGAGATGTGGAGATTAAAACTGAGAAAACGACTAAGAGAATGTTAAGTAACTTCAAGTGCCTTTACCCTAAGTTCCTTGCCCTGAATAATTCCTTTAAGATAGTTTTGACAGCTCGGACAAGGATCATAAACATGTTCTAAGGAGAAGATGAGATCGCATGCCATGCATTGACCTTTTCCTTTGATCAGGTCAATTTTTCTGACTGCATTCTCTAATATGGTATCCTTTACAGCACCAGTCCAAACAAAATCCAGGGCATCGAGTTCAATGCCTGCTAAACTACCTATTTCCAACTCGATAAGATCCACCCTTTTCGCACCTGCTTTTTCGGCCTCTGTTTCGGCAATTTTTAGTATTCCCATGACAATGGATAACTCATGCATTGCGTCGAGTATTTTCTGGATTAACTCATAAAGATATAAGAAATATTCTCAAAAAACATGATAATAGTCATGGCCTCAGATATTTAAATCTTATAAATTTATGCGTGATTTTTCTTTTTACCAACGCATTACTCTTAAAACTACCAATATGGCTACAAAAGATGGGGTTAGAGAAACCTATTATGAAAGTGCAATAAGAAAGGGTTATAACAGACGAGATTTTATGAAATTCGCCGCATTTATTTCAGCCTATATGGGGCTGGAAAACTCCATGATTGGGCAGGTGGCGAATTCCTTAGAAACCAAATACAGACTTCCCATCATTTGGGAGCATTATCAGGAATGCACCTGTTGCAGTGAATCATTTATTAGGTCCGATCACCCTATGGTCGCAGATATTATCCTTGATAATGTCTCATTGGATTATACAGAAACTCTTATGGCTGCATCAGGCCATCAGGCAGAGGCTGCCAAACATGATGCTATGAAGAAATACCATGGTGAATATATATTATGTGTGGAAGGTTCTGTACCTATGGGTGCCAATGGCGTGTATTGTACCATAGCAGGAAAGACTGCTCTTGAGCATTTAAAAGAGGCGGCAGCTGGAGCAAAGGCGATTATTGCCTGGGGAAGTTGTGCTACCAATGGATGCGTCCAAGGTGCCAAGCCCAATCCTACAGGAGCCACGCCAATCCATAAGATCATTAAAAACAAACCGATCATACAAATGCCAGGCTGTCCGCCAATTGGAGAAGCCATGGCCGCACTAATCGTTCATTATGTAACTTTTGAAAGATTGCCTGAACTGGACAGATCAGGACGACCTAAAGCCTTTTACGGAAAACGGGTACATGATACCTGCTATAGAAGACCTTACTTCGATGCAGGGCTTTTCGCAGAATCTTTTGACGATGTCAATGCCAAGGAAGGATATTGTTTATATAAATTGGGTTGCAGGGGTCCTTCTACTTATAATGCCTGTGCCAGTATGAAGTGGAATAACGGGACGAGTTTCCCTATTGAATCAGGTCATGGCTGCATAGGATGCAGTGAAGCAAATTTCTGGGATAATGGACCATTTTATAAGCGAATGACCAATGTGCCAGGGTTTGGAATAGAGAGCTCAGCAGATAAGGTGGGTATGATCGCTACAGGAGCAGTTGCAGCAGGTCTGACAGCGCATTCTATAGTAGCGAATGTTTCAAAATACAAGGAGCTGAAAGGGCGCTACTCAAGAGGTAAAATCAACGAAGATAAACTGGAAAAGAACGAAGAAAACTAAACGATCATGGCAAACAGAATAGTGGTAGATCCGATTACCAGGATCGAAGGACATTTAAGAATAGAAGCTGAAATAAAAGATGGAAAAATAGTAGATGCTTTTAGTTCCAGTACCATGGTGCGAGGACTTGAGAATATCGTCAAAGGAAGAGATCCCAGAGATGTATGGGCATTTGTTCAAAGAACCTGTGGTGTTTGTACAACCGTGCATGCTATCAGTTCTGTTCGGGCCGTAGAAGATGCATTAGGCATCGCCGTTCCACCAAATGCAGAAATGGTGCGAAACATCATGGAAGGAGCCTTGTATATGCATGATCATGCGGTTCATTTTTATCATTTACACGCACTTGACTGGGTAGACGTCGTCAATGCGCTCAGCGCTGATCCGGTAGAAACTTCCAAAATCGCCCAAAGTATTTCAAAATGGCCGAAGAGTTCACCCGGATATTTCAGTGATATCCAAAAACGAATCCAAAAATTTGTTGATAGTGGTCAACTTGGGATTTTTGCCAACGGTTACTGGGGGCATCCTCAAATGAAATTGCCTGCGGCAGTTAATTTGTTGGGAGTTGCACATTATCTGGAAGCATTGGAATGGCAAAAAGAAATAGTTAAAGTACATACGATTCTGGGCGGGAAAAACCCTCATCCAAATTATTTGGTTGGAGGAATGGCTTGTGCAATAAATGAAAACAGTACTGGTGGATTAAATGCAGAGCGACTGGCTCATGTAGGTAAATTATTGAAACAAGGAAAAGACTTTATTGACCAGGTTTATATTCCTGATCTTTTAGCGATCGCATCCTTCTACAAAGACTGGGGTGGTATTGGTAAAGGCGTTGGAAATTATATGTCTTACGGAGATTTTCCGGTGAACGGATACGGAGATCCATCTAGTTTTAAATTTCCACAAGGAGTGATCCTTAACAGGGACCTGTCTAAGGTACACGATGTTGACCATCGAAATGGAGATATAGAAGAATTTGTAAACAATTCATGGTATGACAATTATAAGGAAGGTGCTGAAACCGGAAGACATCCATGGGAAGGTGAAACCAATATTAACTATTCAGGACCACAACCTCCTTATGAACATTTGGATGTTGAGCAAAAATATAGTTTTGTCAAAACGCCAAGATGGAAGGGCCATGCCATGGAAGTAGGTCCTTTGTCTAGATTGCTTGTGGGCTATGGAAGAGGAAATAAGGAGATTCAGGATGCCGTCAATGGGGCATTAAAACATTTGGACGTGCCTGTCGATGCTTTGTTCTCAACTTTAGGAAGAACGGCTGCCAGAGGTATAGAATCTCAACTGGTAGCAAACTGGACCATGGAATTTTACGATCAATTATTGCTGAACATAAAGAACGGAGATTCGCGTATGGCCAATATGGAGATGTGGGAACCGTCAAAATGGCCTTCTGAAGCAAAAGGAGTTGGTTTTACTGAAGCTCCAAGAGGAGGTCTGGCGCATTGGATCAAAATCAAAGACGGAAAAACAGAGAACTATCAACAAGTAGTGCCAACTACCTGGAATGCCTCACCCAGAGATCCGAAAGGGCAGCGTTCCGCTTATGAATCGGCACTTTTGGATACTCCGGTTGCAGATCCGAATCTTCCTTTAGAGATTATTCGTACCGTGCACTCATTTGATCCTTGTCTGGCCTGTGCAGTTCATCTATATGATGAACATGGAAATCACCTATCACGAGTGAGTAATGTAGGAAGTTGTGACGTATAATTTTATGATCAAAAAAGATGGATACCTCATTGAACAAAACATATGACTTTAAAAGGGTGCTGGTTTGGGAGCTTCCCGTTAGAATTTTTCATTGGTTGAATGCCGGATGTATTGCAGTACTGGCGATAACCGGATTTATTATTGCTGATCCGCCAGCCTTGATGTCTACAGCAGAAGCCGTGGATTCTTATTGGTTTGGCACAGTAAGAATGATTCATTTTATAACGGCCTATATCTTTTTTGTAAATGCCCTTGCCAGAGTTTACTGGGCGTTTATGGGTAATTATTATTCTAATTGGAGGGCATTTATTCCATTGGGGAAAAAGCAATGGAACAATATTAAACATGTCATTAAAATAGATATACTATTGCAGAACGAAGAAGAGGAAGTACTCAAGAATATAAGTGTGGGTCATAATTATGTGGCTTCTCTTTCTTATGTAGTATTGTTCCTTTTGGCCTTGGTGCAAATTTTTACCGGATTCGGATTGTATGCACCTACCTCAGGTTGGTGGTTACCCAAATTGTTCGCCTGGGTACCCGATTTACTTGGAGATGAAATGACTACAAGGTTTGTTCACCATATTTCCACTTGGTTATTTATCATATTTACGCTTATTCATGTCTATCTGGTCTTCTATCATGACTGGCTTGAAGGCAGAGGAGAATCATCTGCCATGATCAGTGGTTATAAATTTGTGAGAAAAGAACGTTTAAAAAGTGATGATCATATTTAGAAAGTTGTATGCTCGTATGTTCATCTAATTTAGTTGTGTTAATTTGATTTTTAGGCTTGCCCTAAAGTTAGTGCCAGATACCTGTATGAAATGGGGTCAAGGCAAGCGATTGGGCAAGCCTAATATTGTAAAACAGGAAATATGAAGAAGGAGGAAAGAGCTTCAATCGCTATCAGTAGCGATGCTTATTTTTTTGAAAAAGATAAATCAGAAAGTATTCTTGTACTTGGAATAGGGAATTATTTAATGGGAGATGAAGGCGTTGGTGTTCAATTGATACAAAAAATGAATACTATGGAACTCCCTTCTTATCTTGATATCCTAGATGGAGGTACCGGAGGGTTTTTACTGTTAAGTTGCATTGAAGCCTATGGTCACATCATTTTTGTAGATGCCACAATGGATGGTAAAACACCAGGGACGATCTCCTTGATCAAACCAAAATTCGCATCAGATTTCCCATCTGCTTTGAGCGTTCATGATGTGGGTTTAAAAGATATGATAGAAGCTGTGTATTTAATGGATAGCAGGCCTGAGATAGAACTAATCACCATTTCGATTGCGGAAATGAAACCCATGACCCTGGAACTTTCTGATGAGGTAGCAGGCTCTATTCCTGAAACAGCAAACCTCATTCTAGAATTAGCTAAAGAAATTCATACTAAAAACCATAATTTAGTATAGTAATTTTTTACTGATGATTCAACATGCGAAGTACTTATAAAATAATTTGTAACGGAAGGGTTCAAGGAGTCGGTTTTCGCCCTTATGTGAGCAAACTTGCTAAAAGTATGGGGCTTTCAGGACACGTGTCAAATAATGAAGACGGAGTCATCATTTACGTTTCGGGAGAAACAAAGTATGTCAAGGAATTTTACAGGGAACTCATTGAAAATCCTCCTCCTGTTGCAATAATTAAGACTCATCAGATCATAAAATCAGATTGGGTAAAATACGAGCGATTTGAAATTTTACCAACCCAGACAAAGGGAAAGCTAAATTTGGCGTTAACTCCTGATTTTGCCATCTGTGAAATTTGTAGTGAAGAAATTTCAGATCCTGAAAACAGAAGATATCGATATCCTTTTACCACCTGCGTGAATTGTGGCCCCAGATGGTCGATCACAAATACTTTTCCTTTTGAACGTGCACATACAAGTATACATGAGTTTTCAATGTGTCCTGTCTGTAAAACAGAATATGAGGATCCGAATGCCAGAAGATTTCATTCCCAAACCAACAGTTGTCCAAATTGTGGTATCCGACTTGAACTGACCGATCATAAGGGCAATCATATCAAAATAGGTTCTCAGCTACTATTTAAAAAGCTCAGTGAATTGATAAGTAACGGAAAAATTCTGGCGATTAAAAATACGGGAGGTTATTTGCTGTGTTGTGACGCAAGCAATCCTGAAGTCATACAAAGATTGAGGCACTTAAAAAGACGGCCTAAAAAACCTTTTGCCATTCTATATCCTTCAATTGATCTCATAAGGAAGGAAATTTTACTTGATCATGATCAAATTACAGAATTAACTAGTTCGGAAAGACCCATTGTTATTGTGTCAAGTATTGGTTTTAAAGGCCAACTGGCGATAGATAAATTGGCCCCGGGATTGAGCCAGTTAGGAGTGATGCTACCTTATTCGGGTATTCTGGATTTACTCGCCAGAGAATTTCAGCAGCCTTTAGTTGCCACAAGTGGTAATATTCATGGTAGTCCGATCATTAGTAATAAGGATCAGGCTCTTGAATTAATTTCAGAAGTTGCGGACTATTTTTTACATCACGATCTTAAAATATCCAATGCCCAGGATGATTCTGTCGTTAAATTTAGTTTTAGAAATAAACAAAGAGTGTTGTTCAGAAGGTCAAGAGGTTTTGCTCCAAACTACCTTGATTATGTTCCTGGGAATAAAACCAAAACCCTGGCCTTGGGGGGGCATTTAAAGAGTACCATTGCCTTTGCCCCGAATGATTTCTTATACCTAAGTCAATATCTAGGCAACCTGGATCATTTCGAAGTGTATAGCAGATTTATAGAGACAATAGACGTTTTTAAAAGTATTTTTCAGGCCGAGCCAGATTGTATCCTTGTTGATAAACACCCTACCTATTTAAGCACCCAATATGGGGAGGAATTGTCTGGCAAGATGAAGGTTCCTCTATTTCGAATACAGCATCATATGGCTCATTTTGCCTCAGTGTTAGGGGAACATAATTTGTTTGGACATGACAGCGAAATTTTAGGCGTAGTGTGGGATGGAACCGGATATGGTGATGATGGTCAGATATGGGGAGGTGAATTTTTTACCTATCAGGCAGGCCAGATGACAAGGACAGGTCATTTTGAATATTTTGACTGGCTCGCAGGCGATAAAATGTCAAAGGAGCCTAGGTTATCCTTATTTTCTTTAAATAATGATGAGCAAGCGACTTTTTTAAGTGATAAATTTTCGGTTCAGGAACGCCATGTTTATAGTTCAGTTAAAGCCTCAAATAAACTGCAAACTTCTTCAGTTGGGCGACTATTTGATGCCTTGGCTTCTTTACTGGGCTTTTGTGATATAAACAGCTACGAGGGAGAAGGAGCCATTTTACTGGAAAATGCAATTCACGATTATGACCCGGCTCTTTTGAAAATATATGCAAGACCTGGAGTTGATGGTATGGTACCTACTAACATAATTTGGAAAGGTGTTTATAAGGATTTTTTAGATGGTTTGGATAAGGAAGAGATTATTCTTAATTTTCTATTCACGCTGGCTAATGTGGTCATAGATATGGGAGCGATTAAAGGGACTCAAAAAATCGCTCTAAGTGGAGGTGTTTTTCAAAATACGGTGTTGATAGATATGATCAGGGAATTGTCAGAAAATAAGTTTGAGCTGTTTTTTAACCGTAACTTAGCTCCAAACGATGAAAATATAGCCATTGGTCAGCTCATGTATTATAACCACTGTATTGCAAAGTCACAAAATAAACATGCAGATCAAAAACAGCGTAGATGAAATATTTAAGTGAATACAGAAATATTGATGCCACAAAGCGGATACTCGATAACCTGGAGAAATCTGTGACAAAACCCTGGAATATTATGGAAATATGCGGGGGGCAAACCCACGGGTTGGTTCGTAACGGAATTTTAGAACTTTTGCCGGATAAGGTCAGAATGATTCACGGGCCTGGTTGCCCGGTTTGTGTAACACCATTGCACCTTATTGATAAAGCCATTGCATTACTTGAACAAGGTGTGATCCTCTGTTCTTTTGGAGACATGATCAGAGTTCCGGGGAGCAAGCAAAGCCTGTTGGAAGCAAAAGCTAAGGGAGGTGACCTGCGAATCTTATATTCTCCTTTGGAAGCAGTCAATATTGCCAAAAATAACCCAGACAAGGAAGTTGTCTTTTTTGCGGTGGGATTTGAAACTACTGCTCCTGCGAATGCCCTGTCTGTGCTTCACGCTGAAAAGGAAGGGCTCAAGAATTATTCCATCTTGGTATCACACGTCCTGGTACCGCCGGCTATGGAAGCCATCTTAGACGATGAATACTGTAATATTGATGCCTTTTTAGGCGCAGGGCACGTATGTGCTATTATGGGCTTTAAAGAATACTATCCTTTGGTTGAAAAGTATAAATTACCCATTATTATTACAGGATTTGAACCCTTGGATCTTGTTCAGGGTATTCAACTGGCGGTGAATCAATTGGAAAGTGGTATTTATAAAGTAGAAAATCAATATTCTCGTGTGGTAAAGGAAGAAGGGAATTCGAATGCCATTCAAATTATCCAACAGGTTTTTGAAGTCGGAGACAGAGAATGGCGAGGGATTGGCATGATCCCAAAAAGTGGTTACAAACTGACTAAAAGGTATCTGGATTATGATGCTGAAAGCAAGTTTGGCATAGAAGGGATCATGGTCAGTGAACATCCCAACTGTATGGCAGGAGAGGTGCTTAAAGGAATCAAAAAGCCTGTCAACTGCCCTGAATTCGGTACAACCTGCACGCCTGCAAATCCACTAGGTGCACCTATGGTGTCTTCCGAAGGAGCCTGCAGTGCTTATTATAATTTTTCAGAACATTCAATGCGATAACCATATGGAGCCAAAAAACCTTAAACACAGTACCATTAATTTAGGACATGGAAGCGGTGGTGTCATGACTCGTGACCTGCTTGATGATATCATTTTCACGACCTTTGACAACCCATTATTGAACCAGAAGCACGATGGGTCAATTGTGAAGTTTGACACAGAGATTGCCATTTCCACGGATAGTTTTGTCGTTTCACCTATTTTTTTTAAAGGAGGAAATATAGGGGAGCTAGCGGTCAATGGCACAGTAAATGACGTGGCCATGTGTGGCGCAATTCCTAAGTACCTTTCCCTGGCTTTTATCATTGAGGAAGGACTTGAGATGGAGCAGTTTGTCCGCATTGTGAAATCAGTGAAAGAGGCGGCCGATAAAAGTGGGGTGCAGATCATCACAGGAGACACTAAGGTAGTGGAAAGAGGAAAAGGAGATAAAATATTTATCAATACCACCGGATTCGGAGCGGTACATCCCAAGTCTAGGATAGCCGCGGGCAATATCAAAGCAGGTGATCGCATTATTATCAACGGGAACATTGCCCAGCACGGTATGGCCATTATGTCAGAACGTGAAGGGCTGGAATTCGAATCTTCCATAGAAAGTGATACCACCAATGTAAATCATCTTGTTAAAGAATTACTGGATGTTTTTGGAGAAGATATACACCTATTCAGAGATCCCACCAGAGGTGGTATGGCCAGCGTATTGTCTGAGATCTCCCATGATATAGGTATGGGGATAAAGATCTTTGAGAATGATTTTCCCTTGGAGAAACAGGTGGCAGCTGCTTGTGAAATATTGGGTCTTGACCCTTTGTATGTGGCAAATGAAGGTGTATTTATCAGTATCGTAGAGGAAACTATTGCAGAGCAAGTTCTAAACATGATGAAAAAAGACCCCAAGGGTGTCAATGCCAGATGTATCGGATATATTACCGAAGAACATCCAAAAAAAGTGGTGATGCAAAGTTCCATTGGAGGAAATAGAATGGTCAGCCCGCTTATCGGTGAACAGTTGCCAAGAATTTGTTGATCTTTACAGGGATTTACTTTCCTATCATCCAATACAGGCCGATGGCGATGGCAAAAATACCACCAGCAAGACGAATGCCCTTATATAGATTTTGATTGTGCTCATTCTTCGCAAAACCGCTGATCTTTCCCACAATCAATGAGAAGGAAGTCATGGCCAAAACAATTCCTATTATAAATCCGAAAATATAGATGACTGCGTCCGAATTATTTTCAAATCCTAATACAGGAATAAATAATATAAAGTGAGCTACTCCTGCAAGTCCGTGTAATACACCTATCCAGAAAGAGGCCAGATAACCCTGTTTTTCCTGAACCGGATGTGTATGTTCATGTGTTGGATTATGAGCATGTTCATGAGCATGTTTATGGATGAGTGGTTGATTTTCACTATGCACGTGTAAATGCTTATGACGCGGTTGAGACTTAAATAATTTAACGAATGCCCAGATTCCTATGATCACAAGAACAATACCCACCAGTTGCTCACTGTATTCGGAGATTTGTTCTACAGGGATCATTTCCTTAAAAAATATGAATAATGATCCAATGAACAGCATGCCAAAAATATGGCCGATGCCCCAAAACAAACCTATTTTCCATGCTTTTCGTTTTGCTTCAATTACAAAGGGCAGCACAGCAGCAACGTGATCAGGCCCCATGATCACATGAAGCATTGAGGCTATTAATCCGGCAAAGAAGGGAAAAGTCATAAGGAATAACAAGTTTGAATTCTCATTAGATCTATATTATACTGGAGCTGTTGATCCTATCAAATTTACAATTTAAATTTTTAAAAAGAACCTTTTGAATTCCCTAAAAATAGGCCAACAAAGCGATTAAAAAGTAAAAATTTCACTCCAATAAGTTGCAAGCTCATAGCTATATATGACAAAAAATATAAGGCTGGCAAATAATTTCATACTGGTAGATGCAAGAAAACCCATAAATGATCCAAAAGCTGATTTTAGGGCTCTTTTTAAATCCTTAGGGTCATGGATCAATTCCCCGATAAGGGCGCCTGCAAAAGCCCCTATCACAAATCCAAGAGGTATAGGAAGAAGCAGTCCGATGACAAGACCAACTGTAGCTCCGGTTGCTCCTTTTTTTGAGCCACCAAATTTTTTGGCACCGAGTCCGGGGATGATATAGTCGAGTATAAAAATAAGCAATGCGATAAAAAACGAAACCCCGAGTAAATAATAATTCATTGGGATTGCATTGGTTAAAAACAGTAACAGCAATCCGAACCAACCCAATATAGGTCCCGGTAAAACAGGTAAGACAGATCCAATGATTCCAAGGATCACAAAAATTAAACCTAGAAGTACCAAAATCAAATCCATAAGCTAATGTAAGAGAAAGATATGAAACCGAATTCAATTTAGTAATTTCTTCTAGAATACATGCGTCTATGAATTTCATTAAGGGATATCATGAGCCATGAATTGTTTTGTATCCTTTAGGCAATAAAAATGACAAGCTAAACATCTAATTACCACCATGGGTTTTGATAGATTCTTTATAGTATTAACATTTTCCCTAAGTTTTGTACAATAGGGGTCGTTTTTCAAAAATATTTGTACATTCACAAGGTATAAGCGAATACAATGTTTTTTAGGCTGGTCGTCCTCATATCCATTATTATGGTAACCTATTCCTGTGATTTTATATCGCCTAATAAGACGACGCTAAGAAACACCGCTCTTCTTGATACGATTGTTGATTATAACGATGTTGATGTATATCCATTATTTCTTGATTGTAACAATTGTGATACCAGTGAAAAGCAGAATCTTTGTTTTGAAATGGAACTTATCCGACGCTTGCAGAAAATCACGGGCAAGAACTCTTTAGGGGCCAAAGGTACGGTGAGTGATACTTTAATGGTGGATATTCTTGTTGATGTTGAAGGCAAAATTTCAATAGTCAAAATTCACAAAAATTTAAAAATTGAGCAGCAAGTCCCTGAGTTGGATAGCCTGTTGTTCCATAGCTTTGCTTCGCTACCGGCAACAATTCAACCTTCGTTGAAAAGAGGTATCCCAGTGAATTCCATGTTTACATTGCCCATTCTCATTTCTGCAAAAGAATGAATAACTTGTTAATAGGTTCTGTCTTTCCAGGTATAGCTTTTTTTCAAAGACAAAATAGCTATCAGAAGGGTATAAAAAGGATGCAATAAACTTGATATAAAATAAGACTTCATCACGTCTTGCTGTTCAAAAAACTGAGAAGTTTTGTATAGTAGCACAAAATCAATATTGAACTTAAGCAAAAAGATAAAGCCCACATGAAGCCAAGGCAGTTCACCAAGACTACCAAGGATAAAGAGGGTGACCATTGTTAAACTGGTCGCAAATACCAAGACGCCAACAAACTTGGTATACGTAGAATCATATGCTGTTGTTTTAGCAGCCCAACGCACCCTTTGTTGAATGAGCTCCTTAAATGAATCTTTAGAAGAGGTAAGCACAATGGCTTCTTTTGATTTGATAAATTGAATGTCTTCCGGAAATTTTTTGAACATTTTTTCAAGGAGAAATACATCATCTCCACTTGGAATATGATGATTCCCTGCAAAGCCATTAACTGCTTTAAAACTTTCCTTAGTATAACAAAGATTGGCCCCATTGCATAAAAAAGGATGGCCAAATTTTTTGTCCTTCATTCCGAAACTACCCATGGTTATACCTTGAAAGCTTAAAAAATCAAGCAATTGAAATTTATGTAAAAAACCACTTTTAGGCAGATAGGATACAGGGGCCGCGACCATTTTTGGCGATTGTTGCGTGATCATCGAATCAAAAGCGCGAAGCCAGGTTTCAGGAACAACGCAATCGGCATCAGTTGTGATGATCCAATCATAAGAAGCCAGCGCTATTGCTTTATGAATGGCATCTTTTTTTGGAGATCCACTTATTGAATTATTATCTATAAGGGTTAAATTGAGTGTTGGATGCTTGGTTTTAGAACGATTAACAATTGATACAGATGCATCGGATGAGGCATCATTGATCAAAATAAGTTCAAATTGAGCTGTCGGATAATCAAGTGCAATTATGCTTTCCAAAAGACCTGGTAAATTTAATTCTTCATTTCTGAAAGGAACCAGAATGGAAAAGGACGTCACAGGTTTGTTCTGAACATTCTCCAGATCTTTCAACCTGTCAAACCCTTTACTAAGGTACAGGACCAAAAACCCATATAGCAAACAAATAAAAAATGCAAGGTATATCATTCTCTAAATTTACGTTCACTATATATCAAGGACTTGCTGTTAAAAGATAACACATAAAAACTGCCAATAATAGACGGCAAAGCAAAATTAAGAATCCACATAGAGGCCGTGATACTAAGTATAATAACGTCATTCACTCCGAATAAACGAAATAAAGTAACAGCCACAGAGCCCTTCACCAGCCAGTCAAAAATCACAAAGCCCGGGATCACGGAAGAAATTAAATACATGCTTGCAATGATTGGCATAGCAATACTATACTGAAGATCAACGCCAAAGAATAGCAGAAACAGATAGAACTGATGCGAAAAGATCATATACCTCGCAGCAGCATATAAAAAAGTTGTCTTATGTAAAGAAAATGGAAATTGTAAGAACTCGTTTACTATTTTTCGAATACTATTGATCCATTTTTTTTGAAGAAAGGCTATCACAATGCATATAATGATCAATACAGCTGCTACCCCTAAGATGGGGGAAACTGGAAAAGTTTGTAGAGAAAAATGATCCTGCAAGATCAACAACCCGACTGAACCAATCACTACAGTGGCCAACATTTGGTGGGCATTACCTAGAAAATTAAGCATCAGGATCTTTGGCCGCAAAGCTTTGTGATAATAGATGGCCTTGGCTCCATATTCACCAATCCTGTTCGGGGTAAGAAGGGAAGCCGTCAAAGAAGCGAGGCTTTGCTTTGCTGCCTGAACAAAGGAAATTTGAGAAACAGAGCTTACAAGTGTTTTCCATTTTAAGATCTCAAGCAACCAATTGATCAAGGTAAAGAAAAACAATAAAAGGATAAATGACAAGCTGGTTGAACCCAATATGTCAAAGCGTTCCATCCATAAAAAACTATTAAAATTGCTGTCATTGAGTAACTTATCAGATATGACATAATAAGCCCCCGCAACGATCAGTATTTTAATTAAAAACACGAAACTCGAAAAGTATTTTTGCAAGTTATTGTACATTTACGCAAAGAAACAAAATATCATTCTGATATTTACCTCCAACAATCAAAAGAATTAAAATTGCCAAAAGAGAAAATCATATTGGGGATTGACCCGGGAACCACAGTGATGGGGTACGGGGTGATCAAAGTGGTCAATAAACAAATGTACTTTATGCAATTGAATGAGCTGATCTTAAAAAAGTACAGCGATCATTATACCAAACTCAAACTGATCTTTGAGAGAACCATTGAACTTATCGACACTTATCATCCCGACGAAATAGCCATTGAGGCACCTTTTTTTGGTAAAAACGTTCAGTCTATGTTGAAACTGGGACGAGCACAAGGGGTGGCTATGGCCGCCGGTTTGTCTAGAGAAGTTTCCATTACAGAATATTCACCGAAAAAAATAAAAATGGCCATTACCGGAAATGGAAATGCTTCTAAGGAGCAGGTGGCTAAAATGTTGCAGAGTGTTTTGGGTCTCAAAGAGATTCCAAAGAATTTAGATGCAACCGATGGTCTCGCTGCAGCTGTTTGTCATTTTTATAATGAAGGAAAGGAAGAGTCTGGCAAAGGCTACACAGGATGGGGCTCTTTTGTAAAACAAAATGAGAAAAGGATTGGGTGAAGGATTGGAGGTAATCATTTTATGGCTTTCTCATGTTATTACTTGGTAATAAAGTTCCTTAGAAAAAGTTTTTTTTCTATCTTTGAGTATGTTAAAATCCCCTTCTCTTTATCAACCTTCGATCAATGTCATAAGATATCAGTGTTTTATTCGGTGTATAAAGATAGGTGCATTCTTACACGTTATGGGACTATTGGGCATTGCCCTGTTTTTTATAACATTGCAACTTAATCACTCTTTTTAAAAACGCATTTTTTTTATCATTTTTATTCATGAAATTATATATTTGTTTACTTGAATAAGACAATTTTACCCATACAGCCTAGCCCAATCATTTCCTATTTTAGGGTAGGTAGGTTATTGTATGCTTCACT